>NZ_KB891273.1 GCF_000373365.1 Parafrankia discariae | reverse complement strand
AATACCATCGCGTAAAACGCCCCAGCGACCATGGAGAAACCTTCTCCGAACCACCCCGCGTCACCCTTCTCGCCCTCACTAACTAAGCGGCATTGGTAGCGATCCCGCCCCCTCCGCGGCCCCCGCCGGGAAACCGGTGGCAGGAGGTACCGCGCGAATCCTCACATTAAGCGATCCGCGCAGCCTGATCCGGCGGCTCTCGCCAACGCCTACGCCACTACAGCAGTCCTCGGTAACGCCCTCTACGGGACTCTGATGACCTCGGACAAGGCAGGCGCCGTCAAGTACTCGATGCTCGAGTCCTTCGACACCACCGACAACGGCGCCACCTTCACCGCCAAGCTGCGGCCAAAGCTGGTTTTCTCGGACGGCACTCCGCTCAGAGCCGAAGCCGTCAAGTTCAACTGGGATCGGATCAAGGACCCCGCCACCGGCTCGGTCAACCGGAGTGAGGCCTCCGAGATCGCGTCGACCGAAGTCGTCGACGAGCTCACACTCAAGATCACGATGGCCGCTCCCGCCCCGAAGTACGCCCAGTCGGTCCTCACCTCGTCGATGAACTGGATCGCCTCACCCGCGGCCCTACAGAAGGGCGGCGCGTCCTTCGACAAGAACCCGATCGGCGCCGGGCCCTTCACACTGGCGAACTGGGCCCGCCAGGCGGACATCACCCTCGTCAAGAACCCCCGCTACTGGGACGCGCCCAAGCCCTACCTCGACCGCCTCACGCTCCGCGCGGCGCTCGACAGCGACCAGCGCCTCAACACGGTGATCAGCGGTGGTGCGGACGTGGCCGTGGAGTCGAGTTGGATCAAGGCCGCCAAGGCCGCCAAGGCCGGTCTGCCGACCGACGTCATGGAACTCGGCGGAGGGCTCCTCATGGCGATGAACACGCGCCGGGCACCGTTCGACGACGTCCGAGCGCGCCGCGCCGTCGCCGCCGCGTTAGATCCGGACACGGTGAACCTGGCCGTCTACAACGGCACCGGCAAGCCCGCCGACACATTGTTCAGCAAGACGTCTCCCTTCTACTCGGACACATCGCTGGCGACGACGGACAAGGCGGCCGCCCAGAAGCTCTTCGACGAACTCGCCGCCGAGGGCAAGCCGGTGTCCTTTACCTTCACCAGCGCCCCGACCAGCGAGAACAGGGCGATCGCGGAGAATATCCAGGCTCAGCTGAGCGCCTTCAAGAACGTTCACGTTGAAGTGAAGATCATCGAGGTTGCGGAGCTCGTCGGGCTGCGGACGACACACAATTTTGACGCGGTGGCCTCCTCGGCTTTCTTCCAGGATCCCGAGCCTCGACTGACGACAGTATTCAGCGGTAGCTCGCCGGCGAACCTCCCGGGTATCAACGACCCCAAGCTCAACGAGAGCATACTCACCGGTCGGACCTCGTCTTCGGACGCAGACCGCAAGGCAGCTTACGAAATGGTACAGAAACGCCTTGCCGACCTGGCGCCGGTAGTGTTTCTCGCGCGGGCCGCCCCCAGTGCGATCGCCGACAAGAACGTCGGCGGAATCGTACAGTACGGCCTCGGCTCACTACTCCCCCAGGAACTCTGGATCAATCCTTAGAAATTTTCCCGTGAATTTTCTACGACTTGACTGAGATCACAGCAGCGAGTGCCTCGACGCGGCCAACTCCGGCGATTCTGACACCTCACTGAGACCACAGGATCTGGTCACTCTCGGCAGGCGCCGGATTCCGGCGCCTGCCGAGAGTGCCGGTCGGGCGCCAGAGTCAGCCACGCCCTGCCAGGCGTCAGCACCTCCGGCGACCACCCGGACGCGATCTACCGAGTCGCCTCCGTTCTCGCGATCACCGAACGGCTCGGCGCCGACGCTATCGCGACCCTCGACCGGCGGCACTTCTCCGTCGTCCGCCTCACGAAGCCGGTCGTACTGCTGTCATGAGACGGCGCCAAGCCGAAAGCCCGCCGACCGCCAAGTCGCGGCGTCCCTCGGCCTGTTGCCAGCCCGACTTAAAATTAGCCATCTTGGCGAGGCGTTGCGCTCGTGCGTACAGCTCGTCGCGCACCACCGGGGGCGCGGCGAATCCATCCGCGTGGGAATGAGGAACTGTTCGGTGGCTGCCTTGCGTGCCCCGGGCGAGCTGGCCTGCTGATACTCGCGGGTGGTCGGTCCGCGAGTGCGAGGCCTGGCCCGGTGAAGTTCTGTGCCATCTTCGACACTGCGCGTGGGCCGCGATCTCGTCCATAGTTTCCTGATCCCGTGCCTCTGGCCGCGCTGGGGGCTGCCTCGTCGTTCTGGCTGTCGTGCCGCGTTGCTCCGTCGACCGGCTGTGCTGCGGCACGGGCGGTCTCGCCGCGTCGGGATGCGTGCTGTCGTGCGCGGGAGGTCCCGGTTCGCACCGGGGCCTGGGTGATCTGACGTCTCGACGTGAACCGTGCCGAGACGTCAGACCTTCGCTGCTGGACCTGCCAGGTCGGGGGCCGCCCCCTGCCCGGCCGGATGAGCGGGTACTAGGAGTCGGCTCCCGCCGAGCTGATCAGTGTGAAGTAGCGGGCCGTCGGCGGGGGCGTGAGCTGGACGCCTTCCGGGCGGGTCATCGTCCCGGAGGCCTGGGCCAGTCCCAGCGCCGTCTTCGCCGCCTCGACGTCGCCGTCGATCTCGTAGATCACGACGAAGGTGTCGCCGTCGAGGGCGGACAGTCGACGGATGGAGACGAAGCCGTCGATCTGCAGGATCTCCGGCAGGTGCTTGTTGTCGTACCAGTCGTGGTAGGCGGTGGCCTCCTCCGGCGAGGCGGGGCGTGACTCGACGATCAGGACGCCGCTTGCCATGTGTGCTCCGTTCGGGTCGGTGACGATCGGTCGTCGCGGTGGACGAGGCCGTCCTTCATGACGAAGCGGACGTCCTCGGTGCGGGTGATGTCCTGGGAGGGGTCGCCGGGGACGGCGATGATGTCGGCGAGGTAGCCGGCCTGCAACCGTCCCAGCTCGTGGTCCAGGTCGACGAGCTCGGCGCTGGTGACGGTCGCGGCCCGCAGGGCCTGGACGGGGGTCATGCCCCGCGACACCAGGGCGATCAGTTCCTTGGCGTTGTGACCGTGTGGCACGGCGGGCGCGTCGGTGCCGCAGGCGATCCGTACCCCGGCGGCGATCGCCTTCGGGAGCATCGCCCTGGCCTGGGGGAACACCACTGCGGCCTTCCTCCGCAGCTCGGGTGCGGCCCGGGCGACGTCCATCGCGTCGGTCAGGTAGGTCGTCGACACCAGGAACGTGCCGTGATCGGCCATCAGGGTGAGGGTGTCGTCGCTGGCGAGGAAGCCGTGTTCGATGCAGTCGATCCCGGCGCGCACGCAGGCCCGGATCGCCCGGTCGCCCACCGCGTGTGCGGCGACCCGGATGTCGGCCCGGTGCGCCTCGTCCGCGATCGCGGCCAGTTCCTCGTCGGAGTACTGCTGGACGCCCGGCCCGGTGCTGTGCGACATCACTCCGCCGGAGGCCGACACCTTGATGACCTTGGCGCCGTGGCGGATCTGGTAGCGGACGCATTCGCGCACCTGGCCCACACCGTTCGCGATGCCCTCGCCGATGGACAGCGGCATGATGCCGGGTGCCAGGCGCTGGAACACGGTCGGGTCGAGGTGGCCGCCGTACGGGGTCACCGCGTGGCCGGCCGCGATGATCCGCGGTCCCTCGGTCCAGCCCTGGTCGATGGCGCGCTGCAGTGCGACGTCGAGCAGGTAGCCCCCGGTCTTGACCATCAGACCAAGGTTGCGCACCGTGGTGAAGCCAGCGTGCAGCGTCGTACGGGCGTTGATGGTTCCTCGGATGGTGCGGTACGCCGGGTCGTCCTGCACGCCGTGCATGGGCAGCGGCAGGCCTGTCGGGGTCTCGGGGCCGCCGATGAGGAAGTTGAGCTCCATGTCCATCAACCCGGGAAGCAGCGTGACGTCGCCCAGGTCGAGCTCCGTGCCGCCCGCCGGCGGCGCGGCGGGGTTCACGGCGGTGATGCGGTCGCCGTCCACCACGACCACCGCGGGCGAACGGACCTCACCGGCGTCGATGTCCAGCCAGCGTGCCGCGCGCAGGACGATCGGTGCCGTCACGGCACCGGCTCGGTGAAGCAGTCGAAGGTCGAGGAACCGGTGTCCGGGACCTTCGGCTGGTGCCACACCTCGACCGGGAACGAGGCCTGGATCAGCGAGTAGATCAGGTGCAGGAGGTTGGTGGCGTCGTCGGGCAGGGCGTCGAACGGGAGCTTCTCCAGGTGGGTGACCGCCTCCTCGTAGCGGGGGGTGACCGCGTCGTAGAGGGCTTGGAGCTCGTCCATCGAGCTGGCGAGCCGGGTGTTGTACCGCTCGTGCTCGGTGGGCAGGCACCATTTCGCCGCGAACGGCTCGAGGTCGGCGAACCCGGCGGGTAGCAGGTGACTCATGAACGCGCCCCCTCGTGGTTGTTCACCCAGTCGCGCACCGCGACGTGCAGATGCCGGCACAGGATTTCCTGGTCGTTGAGGTGGAACCGGTCGACGTACCCGGTCTCCAGCATCATCTGTGTCGCCTCGAGGGTGTTCGAGTCCTGCAACGCGAACTCCTTGAAGGTCACCGCCGCCATCTCCTGCGCGATCCGCTCACGAATGTTCGTGGCCGGCAGGAAGTAGACGTTTCCCTCGAAGACGTGCGTGTTGTAGGAGGTCGGCCAGTAGTGGTAGGTGAGGTACCAGCCCTGGCTCCAGATGAGGATCACGAAGTTCGGGAAGAGCTGGAAGGAGTCCAGCCCCCACGGGTCGCAGTTCGCCGGGTTGACGCCGGGCGGCATCTCACCGAGGTCGTACTTCTCCCACGGGCCGAAAAGGCCGCTGCGGGTCAGGATCTCGGTGGGCTTGAGGAGTTCGGCGTCCATCTCCCAGAACCGGACGCCTGAGGTGCTGACCAGCCGGTGCGGCCCGTCGATCTGGTAGTGCGGCGCCTCGAAACCGGCCTGCTGGGCTGCCGCGGAGTACTTCTCCGGTGACTGTTTCGCGTGCAGGACCGGGGCGTGGTAGAACTCGGCGAACGCGTCCATGTACAGTTTCCAGTTCGCCTGGATGGTGGTGCTGTACCCGAAGCGCGAGGTCTGTCGCTCGAAGGGGTAGCCCTCCAGGTCGGTCACCATCGGCCCGAGGAACTCGCGCAGTGTCTGTTCCGGCTGTCGGGCGAAGTTCACGAAGATGAACCCGGCCCAGACCTCGCAGTGCACCGGCACCAGGCCGTTGCTGCTCTTGTCCAGGTCGAAGAACTCGCCTTCCTGCTGGACGAAGGTCAGCGCGCCGTCGAGGTCGTAGCGCCAGCCGTGGTACTTGCAGGTGAACTGCCGGCAGACCCCCTGCGTCTCCCGTTTCGGGTCGTCCGTCCAGGCGAGCTTGTTGCCCCGGTGGCGACAGATGTTGTGGAAGGCGTTGACCTGCCCGCTCTTCCCGCGCACCACGATGATCGAGGCATGGGCGGCGTGGACGTCCTTCGTGAAGTAGCTGCCGACCCGCGGGAGCTGCTCGACCCGGCCGACGTTTAACCACGCACGCTTGAAGACGGCTTTACGTTCACGCTCGTAGTACTCGGGGGAGATGGAGTCCTCGTAGGAAACCGGCTCCGTCCCGAGCGCGGGATAGTGCTGCGTCCAGCTGCCTTCCGGTGGTTTCGGGAAACGCGGCATGGTCCACCTCCTGTGGTGATGCGGTCATGGAAGATCTGGGCTGTCCGGTTCGACCCGGGATCCTGCAGGTACCGCGGTGGGGTTTCGCGGGTCGAGAAGGTGGTCGGCGCCCGTCGCGGGCAGCAGTCCGACGCTGTTGAGCAGCATCGCGAGACAGACATAGCTGCCGACCACGAAGATGACCTCAAGCAGCTGCCGCTCGTCGAAGCGGCTGGCCAGCGCCTCCCACAGCGCGTCGTCGAGAACGTGATCGTCCACCAGTTGGTCCGCGGCGCACAGCAGGTCGCGGTCCCGCTCGCTCCACAGGGGCGCCGACGCGCCCTCGCGCACCGCGCTGACCTGGTCGAAGGTCAGGCCCGCGGCCTGCGCCATGCGCAGGTGTTCCGCCCATTGGTAGCGGCAGCCCGTCCGCGCGCCGACCCGCAGGATCAGCAGCTCCCGGTCGCGGGGGGAGAGCGTGCCGGATTCGATCAGTGTCCCGTTGAAGGCCAGCCAGCGGGCGCCGACCTGAGAGTGGCGGGCGAACAGGCCGAGGATGGGCGGCATGGGCGGCGCATCGGCGGCCCCGGACAGATACCGGTCGGCGCGGGCCAGATTGCCCCGCAGCAGATCCCGGTCCTCCTCCGTCCACTCGGCCACCGGCAGGGGCGGCAGCCGAGGTTCGGCGGCGCGGGTCACAGTACGGACCCTCCGTTGACTCCCAGTACCTGGCCGGTGATGAAGCCGGCCTCCTCCGAGGCGAGGAAGGCAGCCGCGGCGGCGATGTCGTCCGGGGTGCCCAGGTGGCCGAGCGGGATGGTGCCGGCCATCACCTCGTTGGGGGGCAGGTTTCCCTCGGCCTGGGACTGGTGCTGCATCGGCGTCTCGATCCCGGACGGCGGGATGCTGTTGACGGTGATCCCGTGGGAGGCGTACGCGCGGGCCAGTGACTTGGTCAGCACGATCACCCCGCCCTTGGCGGCGGCGTAGTGCGCCATGGTCGGCGAGCCGCGCTGCGCGCTGGACGAGGCGATGGTGACGATGCGCCCCCAGCGCGCCGCGACCATGTCCGGGATGGCGGCCTGGCAGCTGTGGAAGGTCCCGGTGAGGTTCACCGCCAGGACCAGGTTCCACTGCTCGAGGGTGATCTCCTCGAACGGGTGGAAGGCGACGAGGCCGGCGCTGGTCACCAGGATCTCCGTCGGCCCGAGCGCCGAACGGACGTCGGTGAAGGCCGCGTCGAGGGCGGCGCGGTCGGTCACGTCGACGGCGTAGGCGCGTGCCTGCGTCCCGGCGGCCGACAGCTCCTTGGCCACCCGTTCCGCCGCGTCGCCGTCACGGTCGAGCACGGCGACGCGGTGGCCACGCTCGGCCAGGTGGTGGCAGGTGGCCTCGCCTATGCCGGACGCCCCGCCGGTGACCACCGCCACCCGGGACTGTTGTGTCTTGGTCCGCGGCATCGTTGGGTTCTCCCTCATTCGTAGACCACTTCGACGACCGGGGTCGTGGGCACGGCCTGGCAGGTGAGCACCCAGCCCTCGGCCACCTCATCCGGCGTCAGCGCGTCGTTGATGCGCATCTCGGCCCCTCCCTGCACGATGCGTGCCATGCAGGTGGCGCAGCTTCCCGTCTCGCACGAGGAAGGCGGGCGCAGACCGGCGAACCGGGCCGTCGCCAGGAGCGTGTTGGGACGGCGGTGCGTGGTTGTCACGGTTCTCCCGCCGAGCTTGATGGTCACCTCGATGTCGTCCATCGCGGTCACGCCGCGCCCCTCACCGGGCGGCGGGCCCAGGTCCGGGTCGGGCTGCGCCGCCGGGTCGAGCTGCGCGGCCGGCTCATCCAGCGGCGTGAACCGCTCGATGTGCACTTGTGCAGGGCTCACGCCCGTGTCGCGCAGGCCCGCCGCGACGACGTCCATGAAGGCCGCCGGCCCACAGACGTAGTGGACGGCGTCGGCATGCGCGCCCACGACCCGTGCGACGTCGGCGTGGCCGACGAAGCCCCGGGCGACGTCCTCGTGGTGCTCCACGACCAGACGTCCCGGATACTGCTTCACCAGTGCGTCCAGCTCGTCACCAAAGATCGCCGCCGGGCGGTCGCGGTTGGCGTAGAGCAGATGAACCCGCCGGGCCGAGCTGACCAGGGCTGTCCGCACGATCGAGAACACCGGCGTGATGCCGCTGCCGGCGGCGAAGGCCACGATGTCTCGCTCTCCGCGGTCGAGCACGAATGTTCCCGCCGGCGGAAGGACATCGAGGACCTGTCCTTCACCGACCGTGTCGTGGAGCCAGTTCGAGATCAGCCCGCCGGGCACTCTCTTCACCGTCACCCGCAGCTCGGCGTCCACTACTGGCGACGACGACATCGAGTAGCTGCGGACGGCCGTCCCTCCGCCTGCGGGCAGACGCAGCGTGACGAACTGCCCCGCCTTGTAGGCAAAGACCTCGGTCAGGTCGGAGGGCACGTCGAACGCGATCGAACGGGCCTCGGCCGTCTCGGTGACGACGCGCAGCACCCGTAGCGGGTAGTACCTGTGGCGTGCCGCGACCGCCGGCACCGCCTCTCCCGTCGAACCAGCGCCGCCCGCCAAGACCTCCTCCTGCCCTCGTCCTCGCCCCGGCTCCAGGCCGGCACCTGTTCTTCATATGACTAACCTCACGCCGTCGCGCCGAGGGCGGTGGGCGCCCACGGCTGTGGCCGGCGTAAGACTGGAACCGCACCCGAAGGACTGTCAGCGGTGGGAGGACGGACATGGCGCCGGCACGGCGGAGCCCGGTCGATGACTCGGCCACCCGGACAGCGCTGCTGGACGCCACCGAATCCCTCATGCTGGAGGAGGGGTACGCGGCGGTCACCACCCGCCGGCTGGCGGGCAAGGCGGGGGTGAACAACGGGCTCGTCTACTACTACTTCGGGACGATGGACGGCCTGTACCTCGAGCTGTTCCGCCGTGGTGCCGAGCGGAGCCTGGCCCGCCTTCGGGCGGCGCTGCAGTCCCCGCAGCCCCTGTGGGCGCTGTGGGATCTCACCCACGACTTCTCCAGCAACGCGCTCACGATGGAGTTCACCGCGCTGGCCAATCACCGCAAGGCGATCAGGACCGAGATCGCTGCATACTCGCGGACGTTCCGGAAACTGCAGCTCGACACACTCTCCGACGTGCTGCGGGGCTACGGCGTGGACTGCGAGCGATGGCCGCCGGTGTCCCTGATCTTGGCCATGGCCGCGATCTCCCGTTTCCTGCACATCGAGCAGGATTTCGACGTCCAGACCGGCCACAACGAGCTGATCGCGGTGGTCGAACGCGAGATCCGCGCCCTGGAGGGAGAACGCCGCCCGGCTCAGGACGACGTCGTCGCCTACCAGGCCGCCGGCTAGGACCGAGGGCAAAGCGGGCCGGCTCAACGGATCGGCTCGTCGCCGAACACCGTCGTGCGCAGCAGTTCGCGGGGCGAGTCCGGGTCATAGGGAGCCGCGCGGTGCACGACGCCTGTGTTGTCCCAGATGACGGTGTCACCCGCCGACCAGTGGTGGCGGTAGACGCGCTCGGGAGCCGTCGTCCGGTCGAGCAGGTCATGCAGCAGACGCCGGCCCGCACCGGGCTCCATGCCGACGACGTGGTCCGTGTGCGCGCCGATGACCAGGGACTTCCGGCCGCTGCGCCGGGTCCACACCAGCGGGTGGGTGGACGTCGGGCGGGCCCGCCACCGCTCGAGCTGCTCGGGGATCGGGTCGGGCACGACGGTGCGCTGGGAGGCCTCGAGGGAGTGCACGACGCGCAGCGAACCGAACAGCTCCTTCTCCGCCGCGTCGAGCGCCTCGTAGCCGGCGTAGGTGCTGGCGAACTCGGTCTCCCCGCCCCGGGCGGCCACCTGCCGGGCGCTGAGCACGGTGGCCTTCTGCGGCGGCTCGCCGTGCAGCGGGGTGCAGCCGTCCATGTGCCAGTAGAAGGTGGCCTTCAGGTAGTCCGCCGAGGAGTTCTTGGACCGGTCGAGGGTGACCCGGTAGATGCCCCGGACGGGGTGGTGGCCCGGCTCGTCGTCGATCTCGCCGAGGCGCTGCGAGAAGGCGACCTGGTTGTCGGGGTCGAGGTTCAGGCCGCGGAAGACGAGCACGCCGTACTGCTCCAGCGCCGCCAGGACCGCGACCGCGACCGCGTCGTCCTGCGCCAGCTTGTCCGCGGTCAGGCCCCTGACCTCGGCGCCCACGGTCGCGGCGAGGGGTTCACAGGTGATGGTGGCGGTCACGGCACGGGCTCCAGGTAGCGGTCGAAGTAGGCGGTACCGGCATCGATGACCCTGGGCTGGTGCCACACCTCGACAGGCAGCGAGACCATGATGAGCGAGTACACGAGGTGGAGCAGGTTCTCCTGCCGCTCGGGCAGCTCCTGCAGCGGGAACGTGTCCAGATAGGCCATGGCGGCCCGGACCCGCGGGAACGCCGCGTCGTAGAAGGCCTGCATGTCGATCATGGTGCTGTTCAGTCGCTCGCGATAGCGGGCCGCCTCGGTCGGAATGCACCACCGGGCGGCGAAGGGCTCGAGATCGGCGAACTCGGTGGGAAGCAGCGGCTCGCTCACACCCGTACCGGCTTTCCGTCGCGCAGGTAGGAGCGGACCCAGTCGTCGGTGACCTTGTGCAGATGGCGGACGGTGATCTCCTGGTCGGACAGCGGGTACCTGTCGATGACCCGGGACTCCAGACCCAGCTGGGTGCCGTCGAGCGTGCCGGCGTCCTGCAGGCCGGCCTCCTTGGAGATGACCGCGGTGGCCTCGTGGCGGATGCGCTCGCTGGCGTTGCGCGACGGCGGGAAGTAGTACGACATCTCCCACTCGTGCGTGCGGTGGGAGGTCGGCCAGTACTGGTAGGTCAGGTACCAGCCCCGCTCGTAGATCAGGATGACGAAGTTCGGGAAGATCTGGAAGTTCGAGATGGACCACGGGTCCAGACCCCCGGGGTTGAGCCCGGCGGGGAGGTTCGCCGGCTCGAGCTCGGGAATGTCCGGGCGCTGCCAGGGGCCCATGAGGCCGGCTTCGAGGTTCGGCTCGATCGGGTACATCTGGTCGTGCGGCAACAGGTGGCGCGGTACGCCTTTCCACCCGCCCGTGCTCACCACCCGGTGGGGCCCGTCGGTCTGGTAGTAGGGTGCCTTGAAGCCGGACTCGAAGCTGCGCAGGCTGGGCACCTGCTGCTGCGAATGCAGCACCGAGGCATGGTAGTACTCCTGGAAGGCGTCCAGATAGATCTTCCAGTTGCTGTTGAGCTGGGCCTTGAACGCGTATCGCTCGGTGACCAGGTGGAAGGGATAGCCTTCCAGGCCGCGCACCATCGGCCCGAGGAACTCGAGCAGCGACTGGCTGGGCTCGTCCGACAGGTTGACGAAGATGAAGCCTTCCCAGATCTCACAGTGGATCGAGACGAGGGGGAACTCGGCCCTGTCGAAGTCGAAGAACTCCTCCTCCTGGAGAACGAACTTCAGCTGACCGTCCAGCCCGTACCGCCAGCCGTGGTACTTGCACATGAACTGCCGGCAGATACCGCTGGTCTCGGTGGTCGGGGTCTGGTCCCACATCAGCCTGTTGCCCCGGTGGCGGCAGACGTTGTGGAAGGCACGCACGGTGCCGTCGAGGTCACGGGCGACGATGAGTGACGTCCTGGCCACCGCGAGGTTCTTGGTGAAGAAGCTGCCCTTGCGGGGCAGCTGCTCGACCCGCCCGACGTTCAGCCACGCCCGGCGGAAGACAGCCTCCCGCTCAAGCTCGTAGAACTCCGGCGAGATCGAGTCCTCGTAGGACACCAGGCCGGTGCCGAGCTCCGGGTAACGGCCGGTCCAGCTGGTCTCCAGCGGTTTGGTGAGGCGCGCCATGGATCCTCCCGGTGGTCTTCATCAAGATCCCCGTGCCAGATGTTCTCCGGATGACTAACTGTTCTACAAGTGACTAACATAGGAGCTGCCGGGGCCGCAAGGCCCCACTGGAAGGCTCTGGATCGCCAGGGCGACGCACGTCAGGTGCGCGCGGAGGCCGGAGGGTCCCCACAGACCGGGGAACCACGGTCCGGGGCGGGCAGGCGTCGAGGTTGGGAGTGCGCGTGCGAGATCGGCGGCAGCTGTACATCGGGGGCGAGTGGGTCGCCCCGAGCACCGACGGCCTCATCGAGGTGATCTCCCCACACACCGAGGAGCTGGCCGGCCGGGCGCCGGCGGCGAGCACCGCGGACGTCGACCGTGCCGTCGCCGCCGCACGGCTGGCCTTCGACGAGGGGCCGTGGCCGCGCACCGACCCGGCCGAGCGGGTCGAGGCGATCCACCGGCTGGCCGCCCGCTACGCCACGTGCCGCGACGAACTGGCCGACCTCATCACCACCGAACTGGGCGCCCCGATCACGTTCGCCCGCCGAGCCCAGGTCGGCCTGCCCGGGATGATGATGAGCGCTCTCGCCGACATCGCCGCGGACCTGCCCTGGCAGGAGAACCGGCCCGGCGTCTACGGCCAGGACGTGCTGCTGCGCCGCGAACCCGTCGGCGTCGTCGCCGCGGTCGTCCCCTGGAACATGCCGCAGTTCCTGACCATCACCAAGGTCATCCCCGCGCTGCTCGCCGGCTGCACGGTCGTCCTCAAACCCGCACCGGAGTCGTCGCTCGACGCACTGTACTTCGCCGACCTGATCGACCAGGCCGGTCTGCCGCCCGGCGTCGTGAACGTCGTGCCCGCCGAGCGCGACGTGAGCGCCTACCTGGTGGCGCACCCCGGCATCGACAAGGTCTCCTTCACCGGCTCGACGGCCGCCGGCCGGCAGGTCGCGGCGGCGTGCGCCGCCAACCTCACCAAGGTCAGCCTCGAACTCGGCGGGAAGTCGGCCGCCATCGCACTGGACGACGCCGACCCGACCACCGTCGCCCGGGCGGTCCGCTTCTCCGGCATGGGCATGGCCGGCCAGATCTGCAACTCCCTGACCCGGGTGATCGCGCCCGCGGACCGCCTCGACGACTACGCCGAGGCGCTCGGCGCGACCCTGTCCGCCATCCGGGTGGGAGACCCGACCAACCCCGAGACGGAGATGGGCCCGCTGGTGGCCCGCCGCCAGCAGGATCGGGTACGCCAGTACATCGAGGCCGGGATGCGCGAGGGGGCCCGTCTCGTCGTCGGCGGCACCGACCTGCCTGACGGCGTCGACCGCGGCTGGTACGTACGGCCCACCGTCTTCACCGACGTCGACACCACGATGACGATCGCCCGCGAGGAGATCTTCGGCCCGGTCCTCGTCCTCATCCCGTACCGGGACCCCGACCACGCCGTGCGCATCGCCAACGACTCGGAGTACGGCCTGGCCGGCGCCGTGTTCACGGCCGACACCCAGCACGGGCTCGACATCGCCGGCCGGGTCCGCGCCGGAACCTTCGGCGTCAACCAGGGCTACTCGATGGACCCGGCCGCGCCGTTCGGCGGGGTCAAGGGCAGCGGCTACGGCCGGGAGCTCGGCCGGGAAGGCCTCGAAAGCTACCTCGACATCAAGTCGATCTCCATCGCCACGCAGTAGCCGAGACCGAGACCGCACGGCTCCCTGCCCGCTCAGCACGCGCCCCAGCCACGCCAAGAGCACCCCAGTCCTGCTGAGCCCGGGGGCCACAACCCCCAGCGGCGTCCGGGACTATCGCACACACAGAGAAGATTGATCTTCGTCGAGTAGTCCCGGGGGCCAATACCTACGGTCTCCTGCTGGCCGACCTCGCAAAACCGGCGATGGATGGTCTCGGCAACCCTGAAAGGCGACATCCCGTTGCATCAAGCCAGCCTGACCGTGACCGTCCGCCGCACAAGCGGACGGTCCACCGCCCCCGATCCTGAGCACCGTTGCAGGTCACGGATCCGACGCGACCGGGCCGGCCGAGCCCCGTTGCCACACAAGGCCCATACCTTATGGCAACGTCCGTGGACACAGGCCTCGTGACCTCCCACCCGGAAAGCGGATGGTCAACTCCGCCGTTCTCGCAGGTCATCAACCGAGGTCCGAGACAGGCCGTCACCGCGATCGTATGACGCCGTTGCCACACTCGTTGCCATATAACGATCAAGCAATGATCGACAAATCCTGCTATTTCCGCAGGTCAAAAGGGTGGGCAGGGGCGGGGTCGAACCGCCGACCTTCCGCTTTTCAGGCCGGTCCATACCGTCCAGGAACGTCCGCCCACGTGCTCTGACGTCCACCTTTGGCCGCTGGAGTACCCCTCTGGCGGCCCGCGTTGCCACACGCACTGCCACACATCCACCGCCTCCCCGAGGGCCAGCGACCCCCCCGCCGCGCCTTCGCCGCACCCCTGTGTGGCAACCGGTATGGCCACCGACAGGGCGATGCAGACAGCCCTGCCCGAGCGGTCAACCGGCGCCGGGAAGCCGACCAAGGCCGTGCGGGGTCTTCGATGAGTACCGAAGCGGCAACAGCCGCAGCCTCACCCAGCGGACGTGACGGCGACCAGGCAGGGAGCTCCGCCGTTCGCGGCGTCACTGTGATCATGGTGTTGGTAATGGGGCTCAGTTTCCTGTTCGGCTTCGGTAACTCCTGGGCCTTGGGCCTCCACCTGGGTGTACCGCCGTACGTCGCGCCGCTGGTCGCTCCCGCGGTGGATCTGTCCGTGGTCGGCCTTCTGCTCGGAATCCGCCAGCTGGCGCTCGGCGGAGCGACCAACCGGCAGATGCGGCCAGCGTGGCGGCTGCTCGTCTTCGCCGGTTTCGTCACGCTGGCGCTGAACATCGCCGAGCCTCTCATTGAGCGGAACTGAGGTGGGCCCCGTTCTTCGGACAGTGATCCCTATGAGGCAATGCCGCTTAGTTAGTGAGGGCGAGAAGGGTGACGCGGGGTGGTTCGGAGAAGGTTTCTCCATGGTCGCTGGGGCGTTTTACGCGATGGTATTTCGCCCGGGTTCTCTTGACGACGCGGGGGTAGCCGCGGTGGCGGCGGGTGGGGTTCGGACGCTCGACGATCTCCGCGATTGCCGTGTTGATGGCCGCGTGGAGACGGTTAGGGGGAAAAGCCCGCCTGGTCGGTGACCTGGCGGCGTATGACGCGGAGGCTGCGCATGAAGGACAGCCGG
>NZ_KB891272.1 GCF_000373365.1 Parafrankia discariae | reverse complement strand
CCGGCCCACGAGGGGGCCGGGTGGTCTAGGAGCCGAGCTTGGCATGTGCCGGGCCTGGCTGTCAAAACTCACCATCCAGGCGGGCGGGTGAGGGGGCCGGTTTGTACCGGCAGTTGTGCCGCGGTGAGGTCAGCGGCGCGCAGGTTGTCCCACCAGTGCCGGCCGACGCCGGTGTGCGGCGCTCCCCGTAGCGCGCCGGCGGTGTAGCCCTTGCTGGGGTTGACGACCCCGACGGGGACGAGCTCGCGGGCTTGGGCCACCGGGAAGGCCAGATCGCTGTCGTTGGTGATCACGACGGCGGCGGTGATCCGCTGGTGCAGCAGGTCGAGCAGGAGGTGGGAGGCCACGTTGACATCGGAGCCCTTCTCTTCCCGCTGGGCGACCGAGACCAGGAAGCGGGCGTCGCGGACCGGCTGGCCGGTCGGGTCCTGGATCATCACCGGCCAGCCGGAGGTGGCCAGGACCGGCTGGCCCTTCGGGCCCGACACGGCCAGCGGCGCCCGCACGACTTTGCTGATGTACCGGCCTTTGGTGATCTCGTCGACGGCGTGGGCGGCACGTAGCGCCCGCAGGTAGATCTCCTGGTCGGCGGCGCCGCTGGGGTTGCTCGCGCCGTCGATCGGCGCGGTGCAGTACACCACCCGGGTGATCTGCGCGCCGGCCCACGCGGCTCGGGTGGCCACGATCGAGGCGGCCAGGGCGCGCAGGTCCAGCCAGCGCCAGCCCGGCTTTCCGCCGCCGCCCATCAGTCCACGGCCGCCGTAGTACAGGTTGAACCCGTCGATGTAGACACCGACCCGCAGCGGCGGCGCGGCGGTCGTCGTGCCCTGCACGCTCATGTCACTCCCGTCGAGGCGTTGATCACGAGTCCAGCTCGCGAGGGTTGTTTCTGAGCGTCTCCAGCTCGGCCGACGACTCCTCCTTTCCCAGCATTGCGGAGCCACTCGTCGCCCTGTTCGCCGGGATCGACCACGGCGTCGATCAGACGGCCCGCCCCGGAGCTCGCCGGTAGGGGGATGCGTTGACCGCTGGCGTTTCACGAGCCGGTGGCGGTGGCGGGTCGGGTGCGCAGGAGTTCGGTGATGAAGCGGTCGAGTTCGGGGCTCATCTCGGCGTAGTCGGGGTCGTCCATGTAGCGGGCGCGGTCGCGGAGCATGGCTTCGAGCAGGGTGACGGTGGCCCAGGCGGCTTCGTCGCCGCCGAGGTGGAAGTCGGTGAGGATGCGTAGCTGCCAGAGGCGTTCGTCGAAGCTGAATTCGGGTTCGCCGAACTCGAGCAGTTTGACGACCGCGGCGCGCGCCCGGGTGGGGTCCTCGGCGTGTAGGTAGGCCTCGGCGAGGCGGACGGCGATCTCCACGGCGGTGGGGGGTAGGTGGTGGTGCAGTTCGGTGGTGGACAGCCACAGCCAGCCGCCTTCGACCCCGTTGCGGCTCTGGGGGCGGGGCAGTGGTCCGGTGACGAGGTCGAGGGCGGCCTGCAGGCCGGCGATCAGGTCGGGGCCGGCGGTGTCCCAGGCGGTGTCACGCAGGCGTTGGAGTAGCTGCCAGTCGGTGAGGACGTCGCGGGAGAGCTGCAGGGGTTCGCCGGGGTCGCCGGCGGCGAGGCGTGGGGCGCCGGCGGTGGTGACCCCGGCGAGGGCGCGGGCGCGGCTGATGTGGGCGAACAGGGTGCGCCTGGCGGGCTGGGCGACTTCGCGGCCGGCGCCGTCGAGGCGGCCGGGGGGCCACAGGGCGTCGGTGAGGTCCTGGCGGTCGGCGGTACCGGCGTGCAGGGCGAGGTAGGCGAGGATTTCGGTGGCGGTGCGGGCGTGGGAGCGGCTGGCCGGCGCGGGACCGCCGCCATCGACCGTGACGGTTCCCATCAGCCGGATCAGCACCGCGGGGCGGGACACCTCATGCCCGTCCGAGACCGGGGATGGCGGTGCGAGGGGCTGCGGGTCCGGGTCCTCGGCGTTCGCCATGCCGCCCGGTGGCGGCTCGACCAAGACGCTGCCGGCTGCAGGGTCGGGGATTGCGAGGACCGGCAGGTCGGTAGGGGCGAGCGGAGCACTCGGCGCGTCGTAGGGCAGGTCGGTGTCCCAGTCGAGGTGCGGGCCCTCGTCGGCTGGCGGGGCGGCGGCGCCGGTGAGGGCTTCTGTGATCGCGGTGGCGGTCGGCAGGGTGATGCTGCCGGCCAGCGGCGGGGTGGCGGTGCCGGGCAGGTGGAGCAGGCCCTGGTCGTCGACGTCGATGGTGAGCCCGGGCTGCGGCAGGGCGGTGGCGCTGAGGATGCCGATGCCGGTGCGGGGGCCGGGGCGGGCGAGGTCCGCGAGCCGGTCGGCCTGGGTGGCGTTGGCCGGTTCGGTGGCGAGGAGGAGCAGGTGGGGGGCGGGGCCAACCCCGGTGACCCGCGCGGTGAGGGTGGGGGCGCCGCCGCGTTGCAGGCGGGCGAGCTGGCTGGCGTGCTGGGTTTCGAGGACCGTCAGCGGGCCGTCGAGGTCGTGGGCGTCGACGGTCTCGGCGCGGTCGGGGGCGGCGTCGGTGAGGGGTTCGGGTAGGCCGGCGACGGTGAGCTGGAGGTAGGTCGCCCAGCCGCTGGTGAGCAGGCCGAGGGCGGCGAAACGCAGGACCGCGTCGGTGCGTTCCGGGGCTCCGCGTAGCTGCACGGAGCGGACGTGTTCGAGGTCGACGAGGATCGCGACCCGCCCATCCGCCGCGGTGGGGGTGGTGTAGCCGAGGAGGGTGAGGCCGGGATAGGGGGCGATGACGGTGTCGGCCAGGGTGCCGTCGGGATCGAGAGTGCGCGCGTCGACGGCGCGGGGCAGCTGCCAGTGGGTGTCGGTGAGCGCGGTGTACGGCGGGGGAGGGGGCAGCGGGGTGGGGACGGCGAAGTGCAGGTCGAGGCTGCTCGCGGACAGGTAGGCGGTGTGCAGGTCGGGCAGGTCACCGCCGGTGTGTTCGGCGGTGGCGGCGAGCAGGAGCAGTGCGAGGTGGAGGAACTGGGCGCCGTCGAGGTCGGCGCCGGCACTGGCGGCGGCTTCGGCACCGCCCGCGGCGGGGGTGGGCTGCGGGGGGAGGTCCCCGAGGTCGGCGGCGAGTTGGCGCCGTAGCCGGCGGCGGCGCAGCAGCCAGAGCAGTCCGGCGGCGGTGAGGCCGGCGCCGAGCAGTTCCACCGGCAGCCAGCTGCGCGCCTCGGTATGCGCCCGCGGGGTGTCCTGCGGGTAGGTATCGCCGCCGGGTTGGACGGTGGGGCTTTCCGGTGTGGGCGCCGTGCCCGTGGGCGCCGTGCTGGTGGGCGCCGGTGGCGCGGTGGACACCGGCGGCGGTGCGAGGGTGGGTGGGATCGCCGGGAGGAAAGGCGCTGTCTGCGGACCGGGCGTCGCTGGGGTGGCGGCCGGTGGGGTGGTCAGGTCGGGGTGCGCCGGCGGCAGGTCCGCCTGCGGTGACAGGGACGGTGCGGGCTGCGGGTCGGCCGGGGCGGGGGCGGACTGCGGGTTGGCCGGCGGGGGTGGGCTGGCCAGGAGGTAGGCGTCGGCGGGCAGGTGGAGCTGCCAGCCGGGGCGGATGAGGTCGGGATCGGTGAGGGTGTGCCCGTCGGCCTGGGGGAGGCCGCGGTTGAGGTCGGCGATCTCGGTCCAGCGCAGGTGCGGGTCGGGGCAGTCCGCTGTCGCGGGAAGCTGGCTGCCGGCGATGCTCCACAGCGTGTCCCCGTCGCCCACCACGTACAGGTCCGCCGCCGTGGCAGCAGGCGGAGCCGGGGCCACGGTGGTCTGAGCGGGGATGGCCGCGGCGCTGACCGCGACAGCCGGGGAAGCCAGCGCCCCCGGGATGGCGCTGTCCGCGAGCGCCACCCCGGGGGCGCTGAGCAGGAGCAGGACGACGGCGGCGACGAGCGGACCGGTGGCGGCCTGCATCCAGCCCAGGCCAGGCAGGGACCGGGTGGGCCGGTGACGCAGCTGGGCGGCGACGTCGAGCAGCGCGCAGCCGGCGAACACCACCCAGCCCACCCAGACCAGGGTGCGGATGACCGCGAGGACGACGGTGCCGTCGTCCGGGCTGAGTAGCAGGTCTCCCACCTCGGCGCCGCTGGGCAGCGTGCCGGGCAGGGGCGAGCCCAGGTACTGCCAGGCCAGCGGCGGGACGGCCACCAGCGGCACAGCCAGAGCGAGCAGCGCCGCCAGCCCGGCGCCGATCCGGCGAGCCGCACCAGCCGGGCGGGCCGGGGCCTTGCGGGTGGGCGTGCGGGTGTGGCGGCGGGCGGGGGTGCTGGGGGGCATGGGGGTTCCCTCCTCGTCGCGGCGGGGCGGGCTCAGCCGGCGCCGAAGAGCTGGGTGGAACGGCCGACTCCGACCGCGGTGATGCTCGGCACGCCGACCATCGACAGCAGGCGGGTGGGACGCACGACGGTGACGGTCACGGTGATCTGCGCCGGGCCGGTGATCTCCACGGTGTAGGAGTCACCGGTGCCGGCCAGGTAGGCGCCCGCGGCGGCGCGGGCGGCGTCGGGGTCGATGCGGGGCCGTGCCTGCCCGCCGGTGTAGGTGGTGAGGTCGATGGCCTGGGCCGCGGCGCGGGCGGCCTGTTCGGCTTCGTTGTTCGCGCTGCGGTGCGCGGCGAGCGCGATCGACCCGTCGACGAGCAGCCCGATCGCGGCCATGACCGCCAGCACCACCCCGGCGACCATCACGCTGACGTAACCCTCGTCCCGACCATCCCGGCCGCCCCGCCGCCGTCCACGTCCCGACGTCACCCAAGTGATCATCGGCGGCCACGGAACTGATCAAGAGGGGCGGCGAAGGTGGAACTCATCGCCTGGCGTCCGGGCAGGGGGATGCCGGCGAGGTCGGACAGCGGAACCTGACAGGTCACCGTCACGGCGACCTGGGCGGGCTGGCCGAGGGGGGCGGACAGGCCGGCGGTGTCGACGGTGACGGTGAAATCCGGGCAGGAGCCGGGGGAGTTGGCGAGGCTGATGGTGACCGCGGTGCGGGCGGCGGTCTGCGCGGCGGCGGGGGAGCGGGTCAGCGAGGCCGCCCGGGCGGCCTCGCGGGCGGCCTGGGTGACCTGGTCGCGGGCGGTCCCGAGCCGCCCGGCGGCGATCACGGCGACGAGGAGCAGGCCGATGACCGGGGTGAGCAGCGCGAGTTCGACCGCGGCGTCCCCCCGGTCACGCCCGCCCACCGCACGACGCCAGCGGCGGATCATGGTGCAGCCTCTGGGACATAGCGCTCAACCGGTCCGCGCAGGCTGCGCTCGATATGCAGGCTCAGTCCCGGGATAAGACGCGGAGCTGTGCCCCTCACGGCGATCTCCGCCCAGTCACCAGTACGGCTCGCGGTGACGGTCGGGCCGGTCAGCAGCCAGTCCCCGCCGCTCTGACCAAGCAGGAGCCGGGCTTCCTGTTCACCGGCGGCCGCGGTGCCGTCGTAGAGACGGGCGACGCGCAGCCCTTCAGCGGCGGCGGCCTGGGCGTGCTGCTGGGCCTGGTAGAACACCACGCCCTGAAAGATCGCCATGATCAGCAGGAGGACGACGGGGAACAGCGCGGCGGCCTGCGGACTGAGCAGCCCCGCATCGTCATCCCAGGCCCACCCGCGCCGAGCCCGGCCCAGGTACCGCCGCTGGTCCGCGGGCAGCGGGACGCCGTCCTCGCCTACTTGAACAGTGCGGTCTTGGCCGTCACGTAGTTCGTCGCGGCGAGCGCGACGATCCCGGCCAGTGCCAGGCCGAGCACGGTGAGGGCGGCTTTCTCCGGGGAGGACAGGCCCGTGTCGTCGCGGTCGGCGATCCAGATCCGGGCCTGCAGCGCGGTCGCGGCGACGAGCAGGGTCGCGGTCAACGCGCCCAGAACGGCCCCGGGGCGAACGGTCCGCCGCCGGGCGGGCGTCCGCTGCCAGGTGGTGCGGGCTGGGCGGGCACGGGACATGCGTGTCGTCCTTCCAGAACGGGACAGGGCAGGCGGTGGGGATCAACGGATGTTCGCCAGCAGCGGGTAGCCGAGCAGGATGACGAAGCAGACCAGCAGGGCGACGACGGGGAAGTCCATCCGTTCGCTGCGTTCGTTGGCCGCCGCCTTCTCCGCGGCGAGTTCGGCGGCGAGCAGCGCCTGCTGTTTGGACAGCAACGTGTCGTAGATCGACGCGCCGGCCCCGGCGGTGCTCATGATGTCGGCGAGGTCGACCAGCTGGGAGACGTGGTAGATCCGACCCAGGTCGGCGAGTGCCTCCCAGGGGGTCCGCGCGCCGTAGCGGGCACGCACGAGCGCGCGGGTGATGACGGCGAGCGCCCAGCCGTGGCCGACCGCGGCGGCTCGTTCGAGGCTTTCCGCGGGCCCGCCGGCCGCCGAACGGGCCTGGGCCACCCAGCCGATGTAGATCGCGACACCACGGCGGAACTCCAGGCGGGCGTCGGCCGCGGCGTCGCGCACCACCCAGTCCGGATACCAGAACATGACCACCCCGGTGGCCAGGGCGAGCACGGTCGGGAACACGAACGGCATCCGCAGCCCGAGCGCGGCCGCGGCCGCGGCGAACACGGCGGGGGCGGCCAGCCCGATCACCCCGAGTGCGATTTTCTGGGTGAGCCACAGTTCGACCGGGCGGCCCAGGATCGCCAGGTCCTCGACCGGTGGGCGTAGCAGCAGCCGGGTGCGTGGCCGGACCAGCCGTGGTGCCAGCCACCCCCCGACCCGCATCTCCCAACCGGGAGCACTTTCGGGGGGTGCCACGGCCGGGGCGCGTAGCACGGACAACGGGGGGCGGGCCGGGCGCAGCAGGGCCTGCCCGATCAGCAGTAGTCCGCCACCGGAGCCGAACCCGGCCAGCAACACCCCTGGGTCGATCGCCATCAGCGCGCCACCTCCGAACCGGCAGCACCGCTGGTAGGGGCGGCGCTGTCGGAGGCGGAACCGGCCGCGGTGGGGATGGCGGCGGCCGGGTGGGTGCCGACCCGGCCCGCCGCGGCCGGCCCGGCGGCGGCGGGGAGCAGCCGTGGTGGGGTGGGGGTACGGGCCAGGGTGCGCATCCACCACAGCGCGGCGAGGAACAGCGCCCCGTCGACCAGCAGCACCAGCTCCCCGGTCGCCGTCCGGTACGGGGTGAGGAACTGCCGCCCCACAATCATGATCAGCACCACGCAGCCGCCGATGATCAGCATGACGCTGCGGGCACCGGAACGCGGTTTCGCCCGGTCCGCCTCGATCTCACGCCGGGCCCGCACCCGCGCCTCCGTCGCCTCCGCCAGGGCGACCAGCGCCCGGCGCAGGCCGGCGCCGCGTTCGGTGCCCGCGGCCAGGATCAGCGCGCCGACGACCTCGTCGGCGTCGACCAGGTCGTCGGCGAACACCCGCAGCGCCTCGACGGTCGACCAGCGGGCGTGCAGCCGCGACACCAGCGCGGTCACCTCCACGCTGATCGGCGGCGGGCAGGAAGACAGGCTGGCTTCCATCGCCTGCTCCAACCCCGCGCCGGTCGACATCAGGTCCGCGACGCGCCGCGTCCAGTCCCCCAACGCCTCCAGCCGGCTGATCGTCGCCTCCGCTTCCGTGGCCCCGGTGAGCAGCAGCGGGGCGACCCAGGCCAACGCGGCCACCAGCAACGCGGCGGCGGGGATCCGCAGATACAGCAGCACCAGCAGCCCGCAGACAACCGCGACCGCACCGCGACGCCCCCGCGCCCGCCCGGACACGGCCCGCTCGGTGCGCGACCTCCCGTGGCGGGCCCGCCGCCACCGTCCCAGCTCCGGGGCCGGCCGCCAGGCGGGCACGACCGCGGTGGCCACCAGCACCAGCCCACCCGCCCCGGCGACACCGAGCAGGAACACCAGCGGGTTCACGCCGCCTCCCAGCTGCCGTACGGGTAGGCGTCGAGCACCGCCGGGTCCAACCCGGCGCGGACCAGCTCGTCGAACCGGTGCAACGCGCTGCCCGGAATCGCCCGGCCGTCCGGACCCGGGCGGAAGATCTGGTTGGAGGCGACCCGGGTGCCTTCCAAACCGGTGACCTCCGCGACCGAGGAGACATACCGGCGGCGCCGAGCCGGGGTGCCGTCGGCGGCGAGGTCGGTGTGCATGGTCAGGTGCACGACCAGGTGCAGACCGGCGGCGGCGTGCATCGCCGAGAACTCGACCGGCAGAGCATGCGGGGGCATCATCGCCAGCGACGGGATCCGGATCGCGAACACGTCCTCGGCCCGGTTCGCGTGGATCGTGCCCATCGCCCCACGGCTCCCCGCGCTCATCGCGGTCAGCAACGCGACGATCTCATCCGAACGGGCCTCCCCGAGGATCAACCGGCCGGCGTTCATCCGCAGCGCGTGCACGACCAGCGCGGTCATGCCGATCTCCCCGACACCCTCGGCGTTGGCTTCCTGCGCCTCCAACGGCACGACCTGCCCGGCGCGACCGAGCCGTTCCAGGAACAGCTCGGCTTCCCGTTCGATCACCACAAGCTTCTGCCACGGCGGGGTTTCCGCGCACAGGCAGCGCAGCATCGTCGTCTTGCCCGCACCCTGCTCCCCGGAGATCAGGATGTTCCAACCGGCGCGGACCGCGGCACGCAACACCTCCCGCAGCACCGTGTCGATGACCCCGAGGCCGACCAGCGTGTCGAGGGTGACCCCATCCACGAACTGATGGTTACGCACCGTCAACCCGGGGCGGGGAGAGACCCGCATCTGCGCGGTGAGCCGGCTCCCGCTGGCCAGCCGGGTCGTCAGCAGCGGCGCCCGGTCGGAGAACTCCCGCGACAGGGGGGCGTAGCGGGCCGCCCGGGCGATCACCTCGATGAGCTCGTGGTCGCTGGCCGCCACCGGCGCCACCCGCTCCAACCGCCCCCCGCGGAACTCCACCACCACGTCGTCGCAGCCGTACACATCGATGTTCGCGACCTCGGAATCATCGACATAGCGCTGCAACCGGCCCAGCCCGAACGCGGCATCGAACACCGCCTTACGCCACGCCTGCTCCTGCACCGCCGACATCGCCGCCCCCGCCGCGCTACGCCGGTCCACCAGCTCCCGCACCAGACGAGCGATGTGCGCGGCACCGAGCTGACGCATATCCGCCACCGACAACGGCCGACCCTCACCCTCCCGGGCCTCAGCCAGCAACGTCGCGACCAGTTCCCGCAACCGCGCCACCTCCGCCCAGTCCACCGTGGCGAACACATCCCCGCCATCACCCCACGGCACCGGCAGCCGACCCCCCGCCCGAGCCGGGCCGGTCAGCGCCGCCCGGCCCGGCCGGCCACCCGCCGGCGGAGACGGAGGAGGCGGGGGAGGGGCGGTGGGAGGTGGCTGCCCCCAACCGCCAAGCAGGTACTCCGACGAGCTCACCGAACCCCCCTGCGCGCCGACGGGCTGACCACGAACGTGGCCGGCCCAGGCGGGGACGGCATCGGAGGCAACCGGGTGACAGGCACCCACCCGCCATCAGCAGCCAACGGCGGATGAACGCCCTCGGACCCCGCCGGCACCGGCACCGACGGGCCAGGCGGTGGTGGTGCCTGGACCGGGTCGGACGGCGGCGGCGACGGCGGTAGGGCTGCCCGCGGCGGCGCCGCGGGCAGCGACGGCGCCGTCCGATCCGCCCGGGCGGCGACCCGATCCGCCAGCGTCGCCGCCAGCCCCGCCACCGCCCGGCCCAACGCCGAGCGGGCATACCCCCGGCTGGTCACGATCCGCAGCCCCACCCGATCCAGGCGGCTCTCCCACGGCACCGGCCCGACCACCGCGACATCCAAATGCTCGGCGACGTCGTCGGCGCTGTAAGGACCATCGCCAACCAGCAGCACCGCCAGCAACGGGCCCTGCGGCACCGGCGCCAACGTGTCCAGCAACGCGGAGACCCGCGGCGCGGCCGCCGCGACATCCCGCAACGTCGGACGCAGCACCACCAGCAGCACATCCGGGCCGGTCAGCAGCGGTGTCGGCGGACCGAACGCGCCAAGCCGCCCGCAGTCGGCCACCACATCCACTGGATCGTCCAACCGATCCAGGTCCGCCAGCGCGCCGGCGATCTGCCCCCAGGTGTCGCGCAGCGCCGCGCCCTGCGCCGGATCCGCCAGCCCCGGCAGCAGCAGCCGGCGCCCCTGCCCGTCCAACCGCAGCGCATACCGACCCAGCTGACCGGCGGTCATCCCATAGCGTGCCGCGACCGCCGCGGCCAGCAGCCCGTACCCCTCCTGCTCCCCAGCCGCACCCTCATACAGATCGACCAGCACATCCCCACCGGCCGGGTCCGCCTCGACGAGCAACGCCCGACGGCCCACCGCCTCCGGCCACGCCCACGTCAGCAACGTCGCCACCGTCGTCACCCCCGGGGCGTGCTTCGCCGACACCAGACTGATCAACATCCCGGGCTCACTGCGCCCGCGGGGTGAGCAGCAAACTGAGCGCGCCCGCCGCGGCATCCGCGGCAACCTGCGGACCGTCAGCCTCACCGAGAAGCAGATCAACCACCACCGACCCGTCGCCCACCGTGCTCACCGGCGTCACCAGCACCACCCGGGCGTCACGAACCGCCCCAGCCATCCGCTCCGGCGACCCGACGGCTGGGGCGGCCACGCCACGATCAGCAGTCCCGGTCGTGACCAACCGCACCCGATCCCCCGCCGACAACGACCGACCCGGCACCTGCCCCGGCTTGAACAACACCCCAATCACCACCTCCCCCGGACCAGGCAGCGCCGCTCCGGTCAGCACCTCGGGGGTCAGGTTCTGCCCCGGACGCAGATCCACCGCGGCGATCCGCCCCACCACCCGAGCCCGATCCCCAGCCGACACCGTGCTCAGACCGTCCGCCGCGACCTGCGCGACCCGCAGATCCGCGTCGACGATCACCTCCCCGGCCGCCACCGGACGAGCCACCGCCAACACCGCCGACCGGTGCTGCGCCCGGCTGAACTGCACCGCCAACACACCCCCGCACAGCAACACCAACGTCACACCCAGCGCGAGCCGACCCAGCGGAGTCCGCCGCCGCGGCGGCGTCGCCAACCGCGGCGCCGACCCACCAGAACGCACCGGCCGCGCCGGCGCATCGGTCCATCCCCCAGCCGTCGTATCGGCGGGCGGGAAGGTGCTACTCACAGGCCCCCCAGGGCTTCGCTAGTTGTTGACGACCTGCATCTCCTGCACCAGCACGACAGCCGTGGCGGTCGCCGTCACATCTGGCAGCACCCCGCCGGTACCGCCCGACCCGACCCAGGTCGCCGACCAGACCACCGTCGCGGTCGCGGTGAACCCCGGCGCCGGCGAGGCACGCTCATACCGGTGCGCGCAGCTCGTCACCTGCCGCTCATAGGCCAGGTCCGGGTTGTACGGCGTGCCACCCCCCGGACAGGACAGTGGCGCCGAACCGTCCCCGGGATCGAAGCTCACCTGGCGGATCGTGGCGGTGACCTCCGCCCAGTTCCCACCGGCCGCCACCCTCTTGTTCAGCGGCACCAGGCCACCCTGGTCGGCCCAGAAGAACGTCCACAGGCCCACCAGCGTCGCGTCCGGACCGCCCGGGTGGTGGCGAGGCCGGAAATCGAACTGGGGCGCGGGCGGCGCCAGCTCGTCGAACGCCTGCTGCGCCAGCACCGCCGGGTCCGGCGCGGCCGGCGCGCCGCCGGCGGGATCGCCGGGGTTGGCGACCCAGATCCACCCTGGCCCGCCCTGGGGGTTCTGGTTGTCGCCGTCGCAGGTCTGGTACACGTAGCCGCCGCCCTGCCCACGTCCAGCCCAACCGGTAGGCGGAACGGTGTTAGCGACGGGATCAAAGGCCCAGGTCTGCCGGTTCGGGCAGGGATCGACCGCCGGGCCGCCGCCAGTACGAGGCCGGGCGGCCACATCACTAGCGGGCTTGGGATGTGGAGCGGGAGCCGGCACCGAGCCGGGATCTATGGTGCACACCCACCAGCCACCCGCGTTGCGGTGAGCGGATGCACCCTCGGGGCACGTCGCCCCCGCCGCCCCCGCCGGTCGAGCGAGCCCCAGCAGTCCCGCGGCCACGGCGATCACGAGGACGCAAGGAATGCCTATGCCTCGCTGGACGGGCGCTGTCAGCACAGGTGCTGCACCGAGGTCAGCCTGCTCACGGCCCACATGTCGTTCCGTCGGACGAGATCAGCGGCGAAGCACTGCTGTGGTGTGGAACCAGGGACGATTGCCCCGGTTGCCCGAACTGTCAGCGGCCACTTGCTCCAGTCCTGGCTGTCCGTGACCCGGGCGGTGGTGTCTCCACGCGCGACGACGACCGGGTTGGTACCGAACCCGTCCCTGATCACGCGGACCCAGCCGTTGTCCCGGTACGCCCTGACCAGTTCCTGGGCAAACGCGAGGGCTTGTCCCTCGGCGCGCTTGCGGAGATCCGGGTAGTCCGCATCGCCCAGGACCTGGGCGTTGATGAATGCCTGCCAGAACAATCCGTAGTCGTACTGGACCGCGTCGTTCGAGGCAACCTCGGTCGGTATCGGCTTACTCGTCTCCGGCGGCCCTGAGCTGGTCGTGATCGCGTGCTCAGGGGTCTGCGCCGGCGGCAGAGGCTGCGGGTCGTCACCGCTCGAGGTGCACCCGGCGGCGACGGTGCTCACGAGCGCCGCGCACAGCAGCGCCCTGCAGAGCCGTTGAGCCGTCGCCACCCAGCCACCCACTCTCATGATCTCCATGTGTGACCGATACGTCACGCATGCGCCGGTCACGCTGACGTTATTGCTTTGCGTCACTCCGTGACAAGAGAAATAGGGGCAAGACTGAACAAGAAGTTCTCGTCACACCCCGAAAAGACAGCGGCCCGCACCAGCCCCGATCCGGCCAACACGAACCACGATGTTCACCCTGAGCAACCAGGGACCGAGGCGAATGAGGGCGGGCGTAGTGGGCGGTCAGTACCGGCCCGGCGGCGGACCGTCCTGCGCCGCCGGGCCTGCCGTCGCAGCCGCGGCCACGAGCACGATGATCCCCACCGGCACCGCGACGATCAGTCCGATCACCGTCAGCGAGATGACAACCATGGCGAGCTCGGTGCACAGCAACGCGATCCCCACCCCGACTCTGCCGACGTAGAGGTGGCCGAGACCCGGCCACAGGAAGCTCAGCAGCACCGCGAGGCCCGCCGACCGGACCGTCTGCCGGACCGGGTACGGCAGCGGATACGGCGTGAGGTGATGCGTCGGCGGCCAGGGCGCAGCTGGGTGCAACGGGGGATAGGCCGGCAGCCGGGCCGGCTGCCCAGACCAGGCCGGCACGCGAACCCCTCGATCGTCGACATCCTGCGGAGTGGAGCGAGGGGACTCTGACGAACGCGGCCGCGCGGCCGACTCGCTCTGTGGGTCTCTTTCGCTACCTGTCATGGCCTGGCCTCTCCCTGTTCGTCCGGCACACCACAGGAAGGGACACACGAACAGGGCAACGCGACACGATCGGCCGAATCAATTTCTGTTTCGGTCGCTATCGCGCTCTACCGCGCCCTCCGGACAGGGGATCCACTCGACGTCCGGGCGGGAGCGGGGACCAGGACAACCTGGCCGCTCGCGCGGGCTTCGGCCGGCAGCAGGTCGACGAGGTAGTCCAAGGCCGCGCCGAGTTCGGCCGCCAGGGCGTGCAGCGCACCGCCAGCGGACAGTCGCCCGTGCGCGCACCAGCACCATCCCGTCCGGGTCGAGGACGTTCGTGGGCATCCAGATCCCGTACCGGGCACGAGCGATGGTGAGAACCGAGGCCGTCGGGTACCAGCCACGTACGGCCAGGCTGACCTCGACCAGCAGATCCGCCACCAGCCCCGCCGCCGGAACGGCCCACCCGTCTCGCTCCACCTCGACCACCCGCCACACCCGAACGCTGTCTGTCAGGAAGCAACACTGCACCCGACGTGCCGCTCCGTCACCTGATTGCACACGGACAACCACAATCGGGTCTGCGTGCGACGAACCGCGCTCGGCGTCGAAACGGATCGCCACGTCCTCCCCGCAACAGTCGCCACGTCGAACTCGAACGGCGCGCGATCGCCCAGGCGTACATCGCGCCGGTGCTCGAGCCCTGCGCGCAGCCGGAGCCCCGCTGGGCAGCGGTCGCGCGCGACGGAACTGGCCTCGATCCACGGGCCGTGTTCCGCACCCCCGCGACCCGAGCCACCGTGGCCGCCACCCACAAACGAGATCTCGTTGCGCCCGGGTGCTTCCGAGCGTGACGTGAGCGTCAAACGGCGTCGGACGACCTCGAGGAAGGGGAGATCGACCGCCTAAAGCAAGATTGTCAACAGCGTTGACAATCTTGCTTTAGCGATTCCAGGGAAGCCCCATCGAGGGCGGGGCGCCATCGTGCTCTCCCGTTCCGCGGCTCACGGGCCACGAGCGGGCCCCGTGACGTACGGATCGAGAAGTCCCGCCCCCACGGGCTCGATCGCGGGGGGTGACAGGTGGGACGACTAGTGCCTGGAACCCGCGAGAAATTAATGCCCCACCTACGGTCAGAGCCGGATCAGAGGAGAAGAAATCGGGGTTCGGAGAGAGCTCTCGGCCCCGTTCTGACGGGGTGAACAGCCACGGAGACCGCCCGCGAGCTGTCCGAAGACAGCGGGCGGCGGCGGCCGCCGGTAGGCGGGCGGGGGTCTGCGTCGCTGCGCCGGGCCTCGTGCACAGTGTGTGAACAGGTGTGGAAGACCAGGATCCCTGTCGTTCCAGGAGATCTGACGACCCGTAGTGGTTGACGGCACGCCACGTCGATTACCANCTGTGATCGTCAGTGGGCAGGGCTGTCCTGACGGCAGGTGTCAGAGCCCGAGCGGAATCCGGGTCTCGGCCCGCTGTACCGGCAGCGGAAGGCGCG
>NZ_KB891271.1 GCF_000373365.1 Parafrankia discariae | reverse complement strand
CCCGGTCCCCACTCCCACCGACACGACCCAACCCGCCTGAACAGCTGGCCCCCACTCCCACCGACGAACGGTCCCCACTCCCACCTTCATAGCCATCCTGCACCACCGGCACACCGTGAGCATCTAGCCATCCTGGCCGACATCCGCCCTATACCTGGTCAGGAGGGGCAGGCGTGTAGGACGCCAGAGCTCACCCAACTCTGGTTTCTACGTCCGCACGGCAATGGTGGGGAATCGAGCTAGATCAACGCCTGCCGGGCCCCAGGGCCACGGCCAGCTGCGCCGTATCGGGGTGCAGGTCTATCCGGACCGGATTTTCGCGAGGAAAGCATTGGGCAGGTGGAATGGTTGCCCACCGACAATGCGCAGGTGGAGGTTCGCGGCGGTGTCATGGCTTGGCTCGACAAGCCCGAGCGCCTGCAGGTGTTCGACCTCGGTGGTGGTTCGCGCCAGCGACGGTACGGCCCCGAGGGTTCGGGGAGCCCTCGGGGCCGCTGAAGGACGGGTGGCGCAAAGGATGCCGGCTACGCGGACGGGCGTCCGTTGAGGACTGTGAACTCGCGAGCACCATCCTGGGAGCTGGGGACGCCGCGGCCGTCGGCGATCCATTCGGCGATCGTGAACGGGACGCCGACCGCGGGGCCGGAGGTGTGCGCGAAGTCGACAACCGAGCGGAAGGTCCTGGCGGGGTCACCGGCGTCGCTCACGTCCACCCATGCCTGCGTCGCCCCGTCGTAGCCGAGGGCGGCGTAGCGCAGCACGCGGCCGCGGTAGGTCAGGCCGTCGGCCTGGGCGCCGAGGTCGTAGAGCAGCTCGGCGAACTGGTCGCGCGCCGGGGCCGTCTCGTCGGCGGGCACGCCGTTGAAGCCGCCGAGGACTGGTGTGGCCAGGTCGGTGTCCGCGTCGAGCGCGGCGTAGCAGTCGGCCCGGTCTGCGGTGAGGGGGACAACGGCTCGGTGCCGTGCGGTCGCGGTCCTGACCTGGATGTCCGCGGTGTCGTCGTTGCCGAAGATGATGTGTTCCAGGTAGGCACCGGACGGTGCCTGGCCGCGCTGCAGGGCGGCCAGCTCGATGAGCAGCCGGCCCTGGGCGGGAGCCTGGGGGAGTGTCGGCATGGCGGGCTCCTCGGCCTCGTCAGATGTTGACGGCATCCTTCACCCAGTCGGGACACTTCGGAGTGTATCCGTCACAGAATGCGGTCACGACACCGAAGCTTCCTCCGCCCTGCTTGAACCGGCGGAAGTCGACCGCGACCATCACGGTGACGGTTTCAGTGACCTTGCAGCTTCGGAAAATCCACTTCCCGCGACAGGAAACGTGCTGCACCGGCGTTTCGAACCTGCGGGTGGTTGGGCCGAGCTCACGGACGACCTTGGGGTACAAGGTCGTCGCGCGGACGGCGGCCTCGTTCAGATTGTGGTACGCGGTGACCTTCGCGTATCCCCAGCCGTTCGTGCCATTCCAGCTTCCCTGACGGAGGTAGACGGTGTCTCCGGTGCTCGCAGTCCAGCTCGCCACCACGGCGTAACGGGGGTCGGGGGACTTCGGAGCGGCGGATGCCGGACTGGGGAGCATCAGTGTCGCGAGGGCGAGCAGTATCCCTGTGACCGCCGCGACGACGGCCCTGCGTGCTGTCATGTTCGGTCTCCTTCTTCGACGCCCATCGCCTGGGTTGGCGAGGAGCCGGCAAAGAGGGAAGGCACGCGTAGCCACCGAGACGCGACAGGAAATCGGTGTGGCTGCGGTCACCCGTTAGCGAGGGGTAGGCCGGCCGATCTTGTCGAGGAGCCCGGTGCCGGTGGCGCGGTCCCAGGTTCGGGCGCGTTCGACCCAGCGGTCATAGGTGGCGGGCTGGTTGCCGGGCCAGCGTTCGGCGAGGGCCGCGGCCATCGGCCGGCCCTCTCGCCATGCCTGCCTCATCACCGCGCAGCGCTCGAGCCAGGTGGCGTCGGCTTTGCGTAGGCGGGCGGGCTCGCCGAGCCGTTTTCGCGCGGCAGCGACCTCGGGATCGTCGTCCGCTGGCAACGGAGCATCCCCTGCTCGCGGACGAGCCGGCCCGCGGCTGCGCACCTCGGCTTCGACGAGACGCACAAGGCGGGAGGTGACGGTGGCCGCCGGGCTGGCGGCCGTCATGGTCAGCCCGGTACACAGCCATCGGCCTGCCTGCGCCCGCCAGGCCGTCTCGATCCGCCAGAGGTGTCCGGTGTCGGGGTCGGTCCAGGCGAAGCTGTCGTGTTCGCGTGGGGGCGGGGTGGTCGTCACGCCTGCTGCACCGGGCGCGAGCTGTGGCGCTGAGCGTGCAGCACGGAGGTGAGCTCTGCGATCTCCGAGGCGTATTCAAGCTGATCGACCCAGCGGGCAGGCACGGCCTCAGCGCCATCGCGTGCCCCCAGCAGTCCACCAGTGATGGCACCGGTGGTGTCGGCGTCGTCGCCGCGGTTGACGACCGCGACGAGAAGGTCCTCCAGCGAGTCGGGCTGTTGGAGGGCCCAGACGGCCACGGCGAGGGAGTGCACGACGTATCCCGTGGTGGGCAGGTCGGTCAGGGGGGTCGCGGCGGAGGTGGCGAGGGCGGCGTCGACCTCGGGGGCGGGGACGGTGGGGGTGGTGTCGCGTCCTGCCTGGAGGGCTTCGGGGACTGGTGTGCCCTCGACGAGGGCGGAGACGATCGCGGTGTAGGCGACGCAGGCGTGCACGCAGCGGGGATCGGCGTGGGTGACGGCGCTGATCTCGGCGGCTTCGTGGGCGCACCGGTCCGGGTGGGAGCGGGCGAGGCCGGTGGGCAGGGCGCGCATGAGGCTGCCGTTGCCGGCGCCGCCGCCGCGCGCCGCGGCGGTCGCGGCGGCGCCGGCGGCCAGCGGCTCCTCGCCATCGGCGATGCGACCCAGGGAGGCCGCGGTCATGCCGCCGATGTCACGGGGACGTCCCCGGTACCAGCGCAGGAAGTGCTCGGTCACCGCGCCGAGCTGGTAGCCGTCGGCATAGGCGCGGGCCACCGCGATCGTCAGGTCGGTGTCGTCGGTGCCCTGCCCGGGACGCCACCCGAACGCCCCGCCTCCGGTGATCTCGGTGTGGACGCCGTGGCGGCGCCTGATCTCCTCGGGGGACATGAATTCCAGGGTGGCGCCGAGCGCGTCGCCGGCGGCCAGCCCCAGCAGCGCGCCGTGGACACGTTGCTGGGGGGTCGGTGTCGTCATCGGTGTGCCCTTCTGGTGAGTGTTGGACTCAGGTCCAGACGATGCCGTCGACCTTGACACTGAGGCGAATGCCGTGCTGACGCAGCGCGGTGACGAGGTCCTCGGAACGGACAGCGCCTTCGGCCCCGAACATCTCCAGCAGGACTGTTTCCAGGCCGGCCATGCGCTTGGCGTTCGCCTTCGCCTTGCCGATGGCCCGCTGGGCCAGGAGCGCGGCGTCGACGCGGCCACAGCCATGGACATTGCGCAGGTGCTTGTACAGAGCGTCGTGGGAGTCGGCCTGGAAGTGGCTGGCCAGGGGGCAGGTCACCGTCACCATGTTCACCGCTTTCTGTGGGTGTACTGACATCATCCCCACAGAAGGCGTGACGGTCAACCCCCGAGGGCCACGCCCCCGCTACGCCACCGCGTTGTTGTCGTGGGTGCGGGTCAGGCGTAGGCGCCGTGCCAGCTGTCCTCGCGCAGCTCCTCGAGAGCGACCAGGTCCTCCCGGTCAAGGACCAGCAACGCGAAGGTGTCCCAGCGTTCCAGCTCCTCCAGCGTCGCCCCGGACGCCGGGCGGATGACCGCCGTCTGGCCGTTGGCCAGCTGTAGGACCACCTTGTTCGCCGCCGCGCCGGTGTCGTCAGTCGGTAGGACCTGGGCGTGGGTGACATGCAGCGAACGTCGACGCGTCACCGACAAGGAGAACAGGTACGACGGCTGCCCTGGTCCGCGGCGGGTGACCGGGTAGCCACCGACGACGGGACGTATCCAGACCACGTCGGGGTGTGCTGGGTCGTGGCGCAGCATCCGCGCGAGCGGGGCGGTGAAAACAGGGGGTCCGTCTGGGTCGTCGGACACGACCAGTTCCGCGCCGGCGTCGAGCACGTCGCCGGTGGGAGTGTGGCTGCCGGCCAGCAGGGGGCGGATCGCTGCCAGCCAGGTTGGCTCGTCGGTCATGAAGCTCCCTTGAACGTTTCTGATCGTTTTCGTGCGGTGCAGGCTAATACACGACGACCTCGTCGACGGTCCGCCCGCCCAGCTTCTCGATCTTCTTCTCCTTGAATAGGGCGAGAATTTCCGCTCGTTCCCCGGGGCCCGAGCAGCGGATCAGGCTGGGGGCCTCCGCTCCGAGCAGGTCTATACCGTTGCGGATCATCACCTCGTTGTTGAGGCCGGTGGAGAACGTAGCCATCTCCAAAGGGTTGCGGGTGTAGCCCGCCTTCCTGACGGTTGCTCCGTAGTTGTCGTCGGGGTAGGCATAGACATCGGCGCGGCGCAGAAGTACCGACGGATCGGACCAGTACAATGCCGGGCCGTGAATCGGTGCGTCACGAACCCGCAGGAAGACTGAGGTGGCTCCGCCGGAATTCTGGTCGGAGGTTTCACTCGATCCGATGCCCGCAGCTACTCCCATGAGGGCCCGCCTTTCGGTGGAGGCGAGGACACCGCTATGAAGAATGGTGTGCAGGTCCCCGTTGCCCACGGTGTGTTGCAGCCCACGGTTCCCAAAGGCGCCGCGCACGGCGGCAGGATCGCCAGCGACGTCGAACCGGTTCCAGCGTAGCCAGCCGCGGCCCGTGTGGTGGGGGCGAGGGTCGTAACCAGGGCTGGCCGCCAACGCGGCACCGCTGGCATGGCCGGTGACGCTTGCGACCGCGTCCCGCAACAGGGTGACCTTGGTGGGCAGCGCCTGAGCTTCGGCCTCCAGGCGCAGAGACCGGGCGAAAGTCTGCAGGCCACGTTCGTCCAAGCCCATCGCCTGGTGGGCGCGTTCGGCGAACAGGACGTGCTCGGTAGCGTCATCGAGATCGCGGGCGGCGTGTAGCGCCTGGGAGATCGCGGGGTTTCCCTCCAGGTCCTGGGCCCAGACCTGGCGGCGCAGATACGACCATTCCCCTTCGGGGGCTGTCATCGGCCTGTTGACGAGGTGCAGGTCGCCCAGTTTGTCGACGAGGTCGGCCGCGTGCCCGGGTCCGGCTGGGGCGGCTATCTCCAGAGTGCCCCGCTGGGAGAGCGCCGGAACCTGTGTGAGATCTCCGACGGCGCCGTGGGGCCGGTAGACAGCCGTGTAGCCGTCTCCCAGATCGATGGCGTACTCCTGGCCTTCGGATGCGGTGTTGCGGTCATGGCCGTTCCAGCGAGCGACACCTTCGTCGTCGAGGGTCGGCGCAATACGGGTCGCCGGGCGGACGGAGGCGGTCGGCCCGGCGTCGGAATCGGGGTCGGGAACGAGACGGGTAACCAAGGTGCTGCTGGTCTGCTCGAAGGGGGTGACGAAGGGAACCTTGCCGCCTCCATTGTCGAGACTGGCTTTGAGTGCCTGCGCATGGTCGCGGTAATGCTCGAGCATCTGCGCGTCGGCGCCGTCCACGCCGGTTTCGGTGAGGGCGTCGAGTTGCGCGGCGACCGTGGCGAAGTTGGCGTGGGTGTGCGCAGGAATGTCGTCGCCGAGACCGGCATGGTGGTTGACGCTCTTGGCCACCGTGGCCAGCTGCTCGTAGATCTGCCCGTCGGTGTCGGCGGCCAGGCGGCCGTGGACCTCCTCCTCGACCTGGACTTCGACCATGCGCGGCGGGGAGAGCGCGTCGAGGAGTTTCGCTTCAGCCTCGGGGGTGACGGTGGCGACCAGCATCTCGCGGGGCCCCTGCGGGCTGTCGTAGGCCAGCAGCGTCGCCTGGGAGTCGTCGAGGTCGGCCCCGCCGACCAGGAGCGGGACACCCAGCGGGTCGCCGGCGGGGATCGTGTCGGGGATTGGGGTGAGCGCGTCCTGCCCGGCGGCCTCAGCATCGGCCGGGCTCTCCACGGGGGGTGTCGAGTCCGGCGGGGAGGGCGGTGCCGGGTCCGCGGTGGCCATGACAGTGTCGTCGATGCCGTCCGGGGGGACGGACGGCATCGGTGCCTGCGTGTCGGCCCCGCCGGCCGGATCAGGTGCGCCGGCCGGCGGGGCCGACACGCCAATTTCCTCGGCTGCGACCACCCCGGTGGCATCCGGAGCAGGCGCCTGGGACTGCGAGAAGGCCGGTGACCCGAGCGCATCGGCAGGGTCCAGCGGGTCAGACGGCTCAGGAGGGTCGCCGAGCAGGGTGGGGCTGACCAGGTGGTACTGGTGGGCGGTCTTGCCGTCGGATCCCATCGCGTGCGGCCTCTCACCCGTGCCGCAGGACGTGGGCGCCGGGGATTCCTTCGGCCGCGAAGAAGTCCGCGAAGTCCGCGCGCAGGCGCTGTTTGCGCCCGACCGCCTCGTCGAGGAACTCCGCGGCGACCTGCCCGGGGGTCACCGCGGCCGCGGGCACCTTCAGCCGTGCCGCCGCCCGTTCCCGCATCGGTCCCGCCCAGTAGGCGCCACGGGCGGCACCCTCGTGGGCGGTGCGGTGCAGCATCGCCCGGTACTGGCTGTCCGGGATCGCTTCGAACGCTTTGATCGTCGGGAGGGCTGCCTCCGGGCGGATCCGGACACCGGCCGCGAGGGTGTTCTTCTTCGCCGCCCGGTAGGCCTGGCTGCTGACCAGGTCCCCGAACGCCGCGTTGGGGTGGTAGTCGGTGGCCAGCCGATCCTGACCGAAGAACTTGAAGGCCTGGCCCCGATCGACGGGGACCAGCCCGCCGCCGGCGGTCCGCAGGTAGTTGTCCGGCTTACCGTCGTGATCACCGATGGCCCAGGATCCGACGTGGGTGCGGACGATGGCGTCGACGTCGGCCTGCGACCAACTCTTCGGGTTCGCGCTGAACGTGGTCGCGCCCGGCAGCAACGGCTGCACGGCGCCGGCCCGTGAGCCGATCGTGGCCCGGTGCACGGGAACGGTCGGCAGGCCCGCGGCGTGCAGCACCTGTGACGCCTCGGCTTCGGCGGCCGCCCGCGCCCCGCCGGTCGAGTCCGGTTTGAACATCCACTGCCCCCCGTCGGGGGCGGTGTAGACCGTCTTGCTGTGCGCGCCGCCAAGGGCGAGATGGGGGCCCGGTGTCCAGACCCAGCCCGCGACGTCGGCGTCGGGATGCCGGGCCGGGATGGCCCCGTGGGAAGCCTGGTGATGTTTGAGGGCCTCGACGAGCGCCTGCTGTTTGGCTTTGAAGCTCCCGGGGGACGGCGGGGCGGACAGGGCGGACGCTGCCGGCAGTGAGCTGGGGGGGAGCGGTGCCGCGCTTGCAGCGGCGGCGGCAGGTGGCGTCGCGGTGGGCGACGGCGAGGCGGGAGCGAAAGCTACCTTTGCCTGGATAAGGTCCTTCGCGAGGTCGCCGCCCGCGTACTCCGCGATGTGCGCCGTGATGTAGCTGCGCGCGTGCATCCGGCTCGCGGTCTCGGCGTGTTGCAGGCCCAGTTCACCGGCGGCTGCCTGCAGCGTCTCCACTGGAACCGATTTCTGCCACTCCGTGAATTCCGAGGTCAGGGTGGATGCGGACGCCGTGGCGGCCGTCTCCGCGGTGTGGGTGGCCAGCAGGCCCTTCCCTGCGCCGTGCGCATGGTCTTTCCAGCTCGCGATGTCCTCGTTCAGGACGTACATGCGATTCGCGGCCTGAGCGAAGTCCACGATCTCGCCCGGATCGGCGCCCAGGTACAGACCGTCAGCGCCCTTCAGGGGCGCATATTTGTTGATCTTCGCGTGTAGCTGCTGCGCTTCGGCCAGCTGGCCGGCCCGGTGGGTCGCGGCCTCGTGAGTGGTGGCCTGTAGTTCGGCGGACGTGGACACGCGAAGGAGGGCGAGCTGCTGGGCCGGTTCCAGCACGGTCGCTTCGGCGTCAGTCAGCCGCCCGTCGGCATGCGCCTGCGCGACGAGCGGGCCGGCCAAATCGCTGCCGTTGGCGGAGGTGAGTGCCCCGTCGATGGCCTGGCTGACGTGGTGGCTTGCGGCCGCCTGCGCGATTGCCAGATGCTCGCCCATTTCCGGGCATGCGGCGGTAGCGAGTCGGTTCTCCGCGTCGATCATCGCGGCGAACGCGGTCGGCGCCGTGTCCTCATCGGCGCTGGTGAAGGTGGCGACAGCATCCGTCAGCGCGGCCCGGGCAGCGTCGACCTGTTCTGGGGTAGCCGACCATGAGCCGGCGCCAGTGGGGGTCGCCCCGGGCGCCGCCGACGTTGCTTCGAGGGCCTGCAGGTCGGCCAACGTCATCCCGGCCACCGTGCCGCCGGCGGCGAGTTCGGCGTACCGCTCCTGGGCCTTGGCTGCAATCGCCATCTTGCTGGGGAGGTCGTCGGGATAGGCGGGGTTGAGCCAGTAGGCGAGCGGCGAGGTGGTGCTGTTCAGCCCGACAAGGGCGGGGTGTTCGAAGCCGTGCAGCGCGGCGAGGGTCTGCAGCTGGGCGTCGGTGAGTCCGTTCAGGTAGTCAGCGGCGACTGCCTTGATGTCGGCCTGGGCCTGGTCGAGGTTCGCGCCGGCCGCCTCCTCTGCTGCGGCGTGCTCCTGGGCGGCGTGGATCGCGGCGGCGAACAGCGCGTACTGGGCGGCCAGGTCCTCGTCGGTCGCCGGCTCGCCCGCAGCGATCTCCTTGGCGGCCGCGAGGATGTCCTGGACCCCCGCGGACGCCACCTCGCCGTCGTCTGGCACGGTGATGTCCAGGGCGGCGACGTCCAGCAGGTCGGCGGTCCCGACGGCGGACTCGTCGAGGGTGGGGCTCACCACATACGTCTGGTGGGCGGCCTTTCCGTCGCTACCCATCGGGGTCCCCGCGCCCTCGACGCGACCGGACCGGCTGGGGATCCCACGGGACAAGAAGGTCGTCGACGGCGGCTTCGACCGCAGTGGACAGGTCAGGCGGCGGCGCGAGCGGTGCGAGTTCGTCGAGGGTGCAGGTGCTGCTCGCCGCCCAGACCGCCAAAAGAGCACCGTCGGGAGCGGCGGTCCGGCCGGCCAGCCGGTCGCGCCAGGGCCGTCCCTGGTCGGTGCCGATCTGTGGCAGCCACGACACCCGCCACGCCCCCGACGGCTCCTCGACACCGAGGACCCCGACAGCGGTCAGGGGCAAGCCGAGGTCGGCGGTCCAGGTGAGCAGGACGAACAGGCGGATGCGCGCGGCCGCGGCTGGCGGCCTATCCACGGCCGGGCGGGGAGGGCTGCGTGGGGAGCAGCGAGGCGAGGAAGCGGGTGCTCTGGGCAAAGCAGTCTGCGGCGCGGGCGTGCACGTCGACGCGGCCGTGGGCGGTCATGACGGCGCCGTGCAGCGCGTACTGCGCGGCGTTCTGACTGACCAGGATGAGCCGGTCGCCGAACAGAGCGCTCAGGGCGGCGATCCGGTCCACCCGGCTGGTGCCGGTGAGGATGACCGGCAGCGTCGCCGGGAGGGTGGCGGCGAGGTAGGTCAGGCCGGGCAAGGCGTAGGCCTCCCAGCTGGAGGCCTGGCGGAAGGTCTGCAGGTTGATGGCGATCGCGGGGGGTGTGACGTCGGCGAGCCAGCCCAGGTAGCGGTCGAGGTCTTCCAGCCGCATCCAGTAGAGGTTGGGAGCGGCGGTGACCCCGGCGGCGGAGAACTCGGCGGCGATCATCAGATTCCGCCGGAAGTTGATCAAATGTTCGGTGCGGGGCTGGTTCTGATACAGGCTGTAGTTGGGGGTGAGAACCAGATCCCAGCCTTGTGCGGCGATCTGCTCGACCAGCCGGGCGACCCGGCGCTGCGACCAGAACGCCTCCACCAGCGGGTCGGTGCCGTAGCCGACGAGGACGGCCCGCTGGCCGGGGCGTAGACCGAGCGCGTCGTGCGCGCCGGCCGCGCTGGCGAACTTCGGGTAGACGGCGAAGGTGTTGGGGCTGAACACCCGGCGCAGTCCCACCGCGTAGGCAGGCCAGGTGAGGTCGGCGTCGAAGTCGGGGATCGCCGAACCGTCGACCTGCGGGATGTACCGCGGCAGGCCCGGGGGCAGCTGGCCGGCCATGGTGAGGTCGTCGAAGCTGACGGTGCCCCCGATGTCAACCATCCAGGCGGCGATGTCCACCCGGCTGCCGCAGCGGATCGGGCAGGTGTGGCAGGCCGCAGCCCGGTCGGCGGGGAGTGCGCGGGCCTCGGTGCGGGCGCAGCCGCAGTAGGAACAGTCGCTGTTGCTCCCGCTGCAGACCGGTTCGGCGGCCGCCGGGTTGTGGGTGAAGAACGGACAGGTAGGGCAGTGGCATCCAGCCGCCGGCGTGAGCAGCGGGAGCAGCCGCGGACGGGTCATGATTCCGCTTCTCTGGGGGTCGAGGCGTCTGGGTCGGCACCGAGCAGGCGTAGCAGCTCACCGGCCAGCAGGCGCAGCGAGCCGGCGTCATACCGCGGCACCGTGCGTCCGGTGCGCAGCTGGGCGCACAGCTCGGTCAGGGTCCGCCGGACGGCGGCCGTCTGATCGGCGGGGATCAGTTCAGCCGGGGGCGGTTCGGTCGACGGGCCGGCCTGAGCTGAGACGGGGGAGGGCTGCCGCTCCGCGACGGCGCCAGGCAGGGGCCCCGCGGCAGGCTCCGGGTCTACCACGACCGGCACGGTGGAGGCGCCGCCGGCCGGCAGCGGGGTCCGGGTGAGTGCCGCGGCGCGGGCGGTGTTCCCCGCGGCGCGGACCTGCGCGGCCCGTTCCAGGGCGGTCTCCGCGTCGAGATCGGGAGCTGTCTGGCGTTGGATCAGCGCGCCGGGCAGCAGGTCAGGTCGGCCCGCGGCCCGCACCGCCGCCCAGATCTCGTCAGCGGCACGGGCACGACCCCGGTTCAACGCGGCGAACCGCAGCCGGGTCGCCAGCGCGACACCGGCCTCGTCCATCTCCTCGCTGATCTCCGGTGGCAGCGAGCTCAACGCGGCGTGCAGCTGACGGGCCCGCCGTTCGGACAACTGCAGCCCGAGCCGTTGCAGCACCTCCCCCCAAGGGGCGCCGACACTGGCGTCACCGCCACGGATCCGCTCCAGGTGCCGCCACCGTTGCACCGGGTCGTCGAGGGTGAGTACCTCGCGGGGCACCGGCCGGCCCGCGGCCAGCAGCCGTGGGATCAGCACGGCGCACCGTTCGAACAGCAGCGCCGCGGCGAGCTCCCCGGGCCGCAGGTCCTCACGGGCCAGGTTCTCCACCAGCTGCCAGACGCGACGTTCCTCCTCCGAAAGCGGACCCGGGCAGACCACGGCGGGGATCTCCGCGAAATGCGGGTTGTCGGGCTGGTGAACCGCACCCCAGCGGGCCGCCCGCAGCCGCCGTTCCCCGGTGACCAGCAGCCGGGTCGGCGGCCCGGCGGGATCCGACCGCTCCTCGACCAGGATGGGCTGCAGCACCCCGACGGTGGAGATGGAGGAGATGAGATCCGCCAGCGACGCCGGGGTGGTCGCATCCCCGGGAGTGCGGCCCTGCACCTCGGTGAAGACCGCGCCAGCGCCACGCAGCGGCAGCATCTCGTAGCGGCGATGCCGCAGCCGGGGAGAGGTGGCCAGGCGCCGAGCCAGCTCGGCGGGCCCCGGGGCCATGCCCTCACCCGCCGGCGGACCCGCGCAGGTGGGAATGGCGGCGGGGGCACCGGCGACGGGCAGCCCGACGGCGGCGCTCACGCGCGGCCCCCGGGCTGCGACGAGCCGGAGACGGGTGCCTCCGCTGTCCCGGTCCAGGTCACCGGGGTGTCGACCTGGTCGCCGGTGAGCGGCCAGAAGATCGGCTGCCAGGGGCCGTGGGCGACCAGGTCCTCCAGGGTGGTGGCCAGCAGACCCAGGGCGGCGGCGTGCCGGGTGAGCAGCGGGTCTTCCTGACACATCCACGTCAGTGACCGCCGTCGGGTGGTCAACGTGGCCGGGCTGCCCCGGTCCAGGACGAGCAGCACGCGGGGGAAGACCGGGCCGTGGTCACGCTGCCACAGCGGCTGACGGGCACCGCCGGGGATGTAGGCGTGGTAGCGGGCGTAGGCGCGGAGCTGGGCGAGGACGTCGTCGAGGGTGCGGTGGTTGCGGTCGTATTCGATCAGGCGCACGGCGGCCTGGTCGCCGTGCGGGCCGCGGTGCAGGTAGCGCAGCAGCAGGTCGGAGGCGATCATGTTGGACCAGCGGGCGGCGCCCGGGGTGTGGTCGGCGATGCGGGTGGCCCACTCGTGGTGCCAGGCGCCCGGCCCGCAGTCGTCGCCGAGGGCTCGGGCGGCGCGGGCGAAGGACAGGCCGATCTCGTTGCAGCCCAGGGTGTGGGCCTGCAACGGGCCGGCGGCGGTCTCGGGGCTAGGCCGGTAGCCGGGACGGGGGAGTATCTGGCCGGCGTCCTCCACGACTTGGGCGCCGAGGTTGGTGACGAACCAGACCCGACGATTACTACGGCCGGCCTGGCGCACATGGTCGATGAGGCCGCGCACGGTGAGGCGGTCCACGACCTTTCGGGTCCATCGGGACGAGCTAGCCGGGGTGTGTAGGTCATGGATCTGCGCGATGGTCATCAGCCGGTGCTGGTAGAGGCTCATCAGGACGGCGGTATCGGTCTCCGACAGTGGCGGTGCGGGTCGGGTCGGGGGGCCGCCCGGCGCCGGTGGGCTGGCCGCGCCGTCGAATCGCTGCACGCTCATGTCACAGCCCCCGCCCGCGGCCCTGTGGGTGCTGGGCATCGGCGAGGTCGGTCACGGCGGAGCTGGCGGGCACATCCTCCGACGGGGCTGCCGCTGCGGCGGTGGGGCTACTGAGGTCGACGGGGACGGTCGTCGTGACCGAGCGCCCGCGCCCGCGCGGTGAGCTCCCTGCGGGTGGTCGCGGTGCGGCGGGGGTGGGGGTGCTCAGTGCGGTGAGGATCGCCTCGTCCTTGCCGTCTAGGTCGGCGATGGTCTCGGCGATGGGCCGCCGGTGCAGGTTGCGGTCGATCGCCGCGTCGAGCTCGTCGATGCGGTCGGGGGCGTGCACGTCACCGAACAGCTGATGCACGGTCAGGCCACGGACCAGGAACGGCGGGTGGATGACTCCGTCGAGAGTGACGCCGGCCAGGTGGGTGTACCGCTCCAACCCGATGATCGTCTCCGGGGTGACGGCGCCACCCCAGTTGCGGGCCAGTAGCCGTGCGGACTCCTCCATCACCGAGGAGGAGAACAGGTGCGACCGGTTGGTCAGGAACGCCTTGAGCGTGGTGGGGGTCAGCGCCTCGGGCTGCTGGGTGGCGGCGTGCAGGAACAGCCCGTACTTGCGGGTCTGCTCGAGAATGCGGGCCAGGGTGCCGCGGCTGCCGCCGTCGATCGCGGGCAGCTCGTCGATGAACGCATGGCAGGGCCGGCGCGCGGCCGGGTCGACGATGTCCTGGCGGGAACGGGCGGCGCGGAACAGGTCGAAGACCAGCATGTTCGCGATCAGCCGGTCCTTGTCGTCGAGACCGGACGGGCAGGCGAGCACGATCTTGCCGGTGTCCATGGCGTGGCGCACGTTGTACGTGCTGCGGCTGGACCCGAACACCCCGGCGATCGTCTTACTCGACCGCATCCGGTCGATGATGTTCGTGACGGGGGTGACGTGGTCGGCGACCCGCTTGAACCGGGTGGACCAGTAGTCCCGCATCGCCGGCGACAGGTGGGGGATGACACTCTCCCGCCAGTCCTCGTTCGACAGGATGCTGGGGATCTGGAAGATCGTCGGCGCCAGGTCGGGGGGTAGCTGCAGGGCGAGCTCGCACAGCGACTGCGCCGCCATCGTGATGATCGACAGGGCGCGGGTGTTGGTTTCGGTCCAGCCCATCGCCGAGGCGAACGCCGCCACGACCGCCCCGGCGCGGGCGTCGACGTCATCGACGGTGAACCCCTCCATCGACAGCGGGTTCCACGCCGCCTGCCGGGTGTCCGACCCGCGCGGAGACATGTCCAGCTCGAGCACCCGGGCGCCCTGGTCGACGAGGTACTCCTTGGCCAGGGCGAGGCCGTCGCGGTGCGGGTCCAGCAGAAACCCGCCCATCCCCGCACAGCGGACGAGGGCGAGGAAACGACCCAGTGACGTTTCTGTCTTGCCCCAGCCGGACCGTCCGGAGAACAGGGTGAACTGGGTTTCGCGCACCTTCACCCCGACCGGCCGCCAGCCGGTGTCGGTACGGACCAGCCCCAGGGGGACGAGGTCGGTCCGGTCGCGGCTGTAGGTGGGCAACGTTGCCGGCGGCGGGGGGATCTCGAAGCCGCGTTCGACGTTGCCCGCGGTGCACCTGCGGGTCGGAGGTTTGAGCAACCCGGCGATCTCAGTAGTGCTGACCCACGAGCGGGACCGGGGTCGAAATCGGCCGGTGTCCATTCGCCGGTCGAACCGGCCGCGCCGCAGCTGGCTGTCGGCGCCCAGGTGCAGCCAGCCGAGATTGGCGCCGACGGCGGTGAGATGGTTCTCGCCCGCCCACTGCTTGAAGCAGCCGATCAGGACGTGCAGGTGAGCTTCGGCGCGGCCCGGGATCGCCGAGCGGGTCCGTAGCAGCAGCTGCATCTGCCACAGCGGATCGGTCGAGAGCAGCTTGGCGGACACCGCCCGGGTCCGCGCCCGGACCTGCGCGGTCTCCAGCGGCCCCGGTTGACGCGCTCCCTGCCCGCCCGGTCCGGTCCGGCCACCGCCGGGGCGGGGGCCCCCGAAGGTTTCGGCGAACAGCTGATCGGTCAGGGTGATCGTCGCGCCGATCGCGGTGTCGGCGAGGTGAAGTAGCTGCCCTGCGCGTCCCGGCGGGCCGCCGGTGCCTTCGGCGCGCACCGCGCGGTGCACACGGGCGCGGCGTTGGGCGGGGGTGACGGGCAGCAGGTCCAGGCAGATCTCCGCGGTTTCCCCCAGGTCCGGGCGCAGCTGGGCGTAGGCCCGGGCGAACGGGGTGAGCGGGTCGGGATCGAACCCCAGGGTGCGTAGCGGCAGCGCGTCGTCGAGACCGAGGGTGAGCTCAGCGCGGGCGGTGTGCAGGTCCTCCCCGGGGCCCGCGAGACGCTCACCGGCACGGATCAGCAGCGGCGCGCCCTGCGGGTCGGACGCGGGGACGGGGTCGGCCTGGTCGCCGCCGTCTAGATCAACGAGTGTGGTCATCGGCGGTCCGTCACGGCGATGGGCACCGGTCCTCCTCGTGGGCGGGCGGGTTATCTCTCCCTTGGAAGGCACACCGCGACCGCCCGAAGCGACACCTACCCGGGGAAAAATTGCGCGGTGGGTGCGGTGAGCTGACCCCCGTAGCGCTGTAGGTCGCCTGTCAGCGCACCGCGGCCGTGCGGTCGCCGCCCTGCGGTGGGGCGTCCCAGAGGTGGACCGTGGGACGGGTCCGCAGCGGCAGATCAGCCGGGCCCTTGAGGTGGGCAGGGATGATCTGCTCTGCGTGCTCGCAGCCACCGTCGGCGTGTGCGCGGGGATTGAGGCAGGTGTTGCGCCGATACGGCGCGACCGGCCACCGGTGGGTCCACATCGGCGCGTCACGCCCGGTGGAACCGGCCCGGTCGCGCTGCGCGGCGTCCGAGGTGGGCTGGTGGGTGGGGTGCACCCGCACGATCCGCACCTGCCCGTCGGTGATCCCGGCGCGGGTATCGCGGCGCCGTCCCGCCCGGGGACGGGGCAGGACATCCACATCGGTGAGAGGCCGCCGGACCGCCCGCTGGGTGATCAGTTGCCAGGCGGTGTAGACGACCTGCGCCCATTGGGCCGGCGTGTTCACCGTGGGGGTGTCAAAGGTGGACCCGAACTCCAGCAGGGTCTCGTCGTCCCAGGTCAGCGGGCCGAGGAAACGTCGGGGAGCGACCTGGTCGGCGGTGAGAGGAATGCCGGCGGCGTCCAGGGCGACGACCGTGTCTCGCGGCAGGGAGGCCAGGCCGTTTCCCGTCGCGGTGTAGAAGGTGATCCACACCCCGTGCAGATGGGACGGGAGAAGCCGGCGCCCACCGTCCTCCGTGACGGCCCACCGGGAGTCCTGCCGACGCTGCGCCGCGCCGTCGCGGGGAACCCACAGGGACCAGGAGACCGCGACGATGGGCACCGAGACGCACAACGGGCCGCCGGCCGGGCGTAGACCGCCGGCGTGCATGGACTCCCGCAGGTCGATCGTGTAGCTGCCGATCGGTTCCTCGAAGAGCATGAACCCGCCCGGGGCAGGCAGCCGGTCGGCGTGGATCTGCTCGGTGGGTGGGGTGGCGGCCACCGCGAGCGCCAACGCTGTCATGTCGGCGGTGACGTGGAACAGGGTGGCCTCGGCCAGCCTGCGGCTTTCCGTGGCGTCGAGTTCGGCGGCGATGTGCGGCAGTGACCAGGGGTCGCCCTGGGGTCCGACCGGGATGAGGGTGCCGCGGCCCTGCCCGAGCGCGCTTATCAGGGCGGCGATCCTCACCGGGGCGTAGGCGGTGTCGCACAGGCGGCCGCGCCAGTCCGGCAGGTCCGCGGGCGCGGGCGGGGTCCACAGGGGCAGCGGTAGGGCGGTGTGGTCGGAGGTGGGGACGGTCGGGGACATGTGTCCGCCCTTCGGCGCCGAGGGGGTGGCGGGGAGTTCGACCAGGGGAGGGAACATCAACCACTACTAAAATACCACGCTGCGTGGTATTTTAGTAGTGGTTGATGAGAGGAGAGATGACCCCGCGGGAGACATGACCCCCGCCCCGACCAGCGCCAACCCCGCTCAGCCGGGGACAGCTCACCCCCGACTACCGCCCCCCGCAGCGACGGGAGAACCTCACCGATCGGCCGTCTCCTCGTTGCTGCCGGGCGTCTCCCACAGCCGGATGGCGCTCGGGTCCACCTGGTCGTCCAGCGGCGCTCCCGCGGGGGTGCCGTAGGGCACCCGGCGGTGTTCGACGTTGCGGTAGCTGCCCTGCTCGACCAGGGACCGCGCGTTCGCCGGAACCGTGATCTCCATTGCGATCCGCCCCCCTGGGCGGCTGACAAAACGGACGCGCAGCGGCGCTGCGCGCCGCGGCGCGCTGCTGACGGCCGGCCGGACGGCCGCCAGCAGGGCGGTGGCCTGCAGGACGTCGGCCATGTCGGGATCGAAGGTGGAGGTGGGTATGAGTTGTACGGCGTGTCGTGATGCCAGTAGATGGGCCTCGGCTCGCCGCCGAGCTGCCGCGATCACTACGGCGACGGCTACCGCGATCACCGCGATCGCTCCGCCCGCGCCTATCAGCAGGGTCACGTCTACTACCTCCGATCGGAGCGCCTGCGGCGCCCATCCCTCAGGCCGCCCACAGAACGGGCGGCAGGGCAGAGCAGATAAGACATGTCGGATGCGGTTGGGCAGGTCGCCCATCGGGGCTGACCTGGCCTTTCACCTCCTTGACGTCGGTGGTCGCTGGAACCATCGCCGGAACCGTGGCCGGAACCACCGCTGGAACC
>NZ_KB891270.1 GCF_000373365.1 Parafrankia discariae | reverse complement strand
GCCGGGGTGGATGGAAGCCGGTGGCTGGGGCCTGCTGGCCGGGTCCGCGCTGTTGGTTGGTTCCGCAGTGGGCTATCTGGTGCGACTGCCGCGGCGCGTGGTCGCCTCGGTGATGGCGTTCGGCGCTGGTGTGCTGCTGTCCGCGGTGGCCTTCGACCTGATCTCGGATGCGTACGAGCAGGGTGGGTTGACCCCCACCGTGCTCGGAGCGGTTGCCGGCGCCGTCGCCTATACGGGCTGCAACGTGGTTTTGGCATGGCGGGGGGCGCGGCACCGTAAACGTTCCGGGGGGCAGCAGCCCTCGGAGGACGAGCAGGCGGGCTCGGGCACGGCACTCGCTCTCGGGGCGCTTCTGGACGGCATCCCCGAATCGGTGGTGATCGGTGCGAGTCTGCTGGGCGGCGGGGCGGTCAGCGCGGCCACCGTCGTCGCGGTGTTCGTCAGCAACGTGCCCGAAGGGCTGTCCAGCGCGGCGGGGATGCGGCGAGCCGGCCGCTCCCCGACCTACGTCTTCGGGCTGTGGACTGTCATCGCGCTGATCAGTGGTCTTGCCGCCGTCGTCGGATACACGCTGCTGGGTGGTGTCTCGCCGCTGGTCCTGGCCGCGGTGACCGCGGTGGCTGGCGGCGCCATCCTGACGATGATCGCGGACACGATGGTCCCGGAGGCGTTCGACGAGGCGCATCTGGCGACCGGCCTCATCCTCCTCGTCGGATTCCTGGGGGCGTTCTCGATTTCGGTCTCCGGTCGCTGATCGGCCTGCAGGCCCTTTCGGAGGCTGTATCGCCGCCCACGGAGGCTGGCGGGCTCGCGATTTGCGCGTCTCGAGATTCCCCGCGTCCTGGAAACAGCCCCCTTCGCGCCCACTGCGGCCGGGCGGAGAGCTGGACCTCGGGCTGTAGGTGCGCGTCAGCGCCAGATGGCCTGGTCGTCGTGATGTTTCCGTCCGCGCTCGCGGCGGACGAGACGTCACAGACACGGCATGGGCGGTCAGCTACTGGTGCTGTCGCATCCAGAACGGCAGAGGAGGAAACGCCGACGGCAGCGACGTCCAAGACGGCGGAGTGTCCGACGCCGCCGGTGTGACGATCAGCGGAGAGGTGAGGACAGACTCCGCGTGCGGGGGTACTCGGAGGGGATGTTGGTGCTGCGTACGGGTCAAGAGTCCGAGTGATCAGGGTAGGTCGGGAACGGTCCTCGGTATGGGGTCCGCTGGTGGAGGTGGAGGTGGAAGTGGCGGTGTAGGTCGGCGAGTCCGGCGCGGACCTGGGTGAGCCGGTGTTCGAGGAGCACGATGCGGCAGGCGGCGGCACTCATGCTGTAGGCCGGGTAGGCCGTGCCGTCGATTCTGTGCGGGTGGGTGCCGCCCATCGTGGGCCTCCTGTCCGGTGTCCCCCCGGTCAGTGCTGACCGGGGGGACACCGGGTGTCCGCCTGCCCACGCTGGCCGGCGGCGAGGAATCACGCGGTGATGACCTTGTGGTCGGTCGTGCCCCGGCCGATGGCGATGTGGCGCGGCTTGGCCTGTTCGGCGACCGGGATCGTGATGGTGAGGACACCGTCGACGTAGTTGGCGGTGACCGCGTCGATGTTCAGTCCGTCGCCGAGGACGACCTGGCGGCGGTAGGAGCCGGTGGGACGTTCGGCGACCAGATGCTGGGCGTCGTCCGGGGCGATCTGCTGGCGGGACGCCTGCACGGTGAGGGTGTTGTTCTCCGCGGTCACCTCGACCGAGTCCGGGTTGATCCCGGGAAGGTCGAAGTGCAGGAAGAACGTGTCGCCGGAGCGGTAGCAGTCCATCGGCATCGGCTGCGGGGTCCGTGCCGTGCCGAACGCCTCGCTGGCTAGACGGTCAAAGTCACGGAACGGGTCGAATCGCAGCAGCATCGCCGCGCACCTCCTGTGTCATGACAGAGAAAACGTCTTCTACCTGCGTCGTACCGCCGCACCGCGGCGGCCGGGAAACAGACGGGACGCGCCCGTCACGGCCGTGACCGGCGCGTCACCCTGGGTGGCTGTCGTCGCGTGACGGCAGCCGACACGATGGCAAGCCGGCAGCGGCGCCGTCGCCGACCGCCGTGCGCCACCTCGGGCAGAGCCGCCATCCCTCTCACCTCCTCACCGTCGAATCCTACCCTGTTCGTGACAGAGATTCTACATCAGACAAGATAGATTTTGGGTCTCCGGCGTAGCGGGCCATTGACGCGCGGGACACCGCGACCCGCACTGCTCCCCCGGGTGACCGCCCCGACACCCCCACCCTCTCCCGGACTGTCACCAGCGCCTGGCGCCGCGAGGCGAGGCGTCCCCACCCCCGAGCGGGCAGAAAACGCTCCGCCGGGGCACCCCCCGTGCCGGCCGGCCCCTCGGCTGTTCCTTGCCCGCAACAGGGCCTTTCCGGCGATCCCCTCTCGCTGGTGGGGGAGTGGGTCGACGGTGGTGTCCACGTAGCGTGAGCCATACCGGTCGTACTTGGCCTGGTTGGGTGCGGTCGAGCGCCTGGTGGGCGGCATCAGCGGGGTCGAGCGGGTTGAGGCCCACGATGCGCTCTATCCCGGCCGACTCCGTTTTAGTCGTTTGGGGACTCGCGATCTTGCTCGGCGCGGCTCTCGGAGGACGAATCCGGGCCTGACCCTGGTGCAGCGCGTAGCGGTGAACCGCCGTCCCGACCGTCGCGTCGGTGGGGCGGGGGTACCGCATGGCGAGGCGGGCAAGGTCAGCCCGTCGCCGCATACATGCGGGCCAGGACTTTCTGGCGGCGTCGTCCACTCAGATGGAGGACCTGCACAGCTGCCGTCAGGTGGCGGATGGGTGCGTGAAAGCCGGATCCGCTGTCCCCACCTTCCGCGCCAACGTCAGGAGGACCAGAGGTGGGTGCTGCCCTTGCGTTCAGCCTGCCTACGGGCCGGTCCGTGGCAGGTGGGAATGTTTATCGGGTTGCGGTGTGGCGTACGCTGCCGGCGGCGGCCGTTGTGGTGTCGCGGACCTCGGCGGCGGCGTCCCTGGCTTCGTCCTGGACGTCGGTCGCGGCGTGCTGCGCGGTCTCGCGCAGGGACTCCGCGGCCTCCTGTGCCTTGGGACGCAGCTGATCCGATGCCTTCTGGGCGCTGTCCCTGAGAGGTTCGACGAGGCGTCCTGCCTGTTCCTTCATCTGGGTGCCCGCCTGCTGCTCGGGGCGGCTTGCCGGGATCAGAGAGCTGATCAGGGCGCCGACACCGAAGGCGATCAGGCCGGCGGCCAGGGGGCTGCCTTCTGTACCGCTGCGGACCGCGCCCGGCGCGGCGGCCACGGTGTCCCTGGCGGCACCGGCGGCGTCCTTCACCGTGTCGGCCGCGTCGGAGGCGTAGTCCTGCACCGCACCGGCCGCGTCGGACGCGCGGCTCTGCAGGTCGTCGCCGGCGTCGCTGGCCTGGTCGCGGGCGGAATGGGCGGTGCCCATCACCTTCTCCCGGACGGTGGTCGCGGCGCGGCGGGCGTCGTCGACGCGCCGTTCGGCGACCTTGGACGGGGACACCTTCGCGGACAGGTTGTCGACGTCGGTGCCGAGTCGAGCTCGGGCCGCCTCGATGTCAGCCCTCACTTCGTGCGGTTCGCGGCCCATTGCACGTCCTCCTTGAGGGTGTCGACGGTCTGGGGTGCCCCCGACATGTCTCGCAGTTCCCGTCGGCCTCGTAGCACGAGGGGAACAGCAACAACCAGATAGATCATGGCGACGATGAAGGCCGCCCAGTCGAGGGGAAGCGCCCGGTCGAGCAGGAACATCAGCGCCACGGACGCGAAGAGCAGCGTCATGTAGGCGGCGAACCCGCCGCCGCCGAGCATCCCGGCTCCGCGGCCCGCCCGCCGGCCCTCGTGGCGGATCTCGGCCCTGGCGAGTTCGATCTCCTTACGCACCAGTTCGGACAGATCGCTGGTGACCTCGGACATCAGCTGACCGGCCGTGGACTCACGGACCGCGGTGTCGCTGACACCGGAGCCCCGAGCGGCCTGTTCCGGACGTGTCGCGTCGGACGGGTAGGGGTTGGACACGGCCTACCTCCCCGTGCCCGTTCCGCGCCGGGCTCCCCGGTCCGGCGTGTAGACGTCGGAGGGCGGGGCGTCAGCGCCGCCTCCGGCCGCGACGGGCAGCGGCTCCGCGGAGCTGGGAACACGGCCGTTCCACTCCTCTCCGGCGACGGCGCCCCCGGCAGGGTCGGCCGCGGAGGAGTAGTAACGGCCGTTGGACGCGGCCGGGAACGCCTCCGGCGGGGAGGCTGGCTGCCCGGAAGGGCGGGCCGGCGTCCGGGATGTCGCGCCCCTGACCAGTCGGCCGGTCACGAATCCGCCGAGGAGGGCGCCGGTCAGGAAGACCCCGGGGCGCGCACGTGCGAACGATCGCACGTCCTCCACGAGGTCGGCGGGTTGCCGGTTCTCCAGGTGCTGACCGACGGTGCGCAGCCGCTCCGAAACCATCCGGGCGAGGTCGCCGGCCAGGCCGGCCTCGGCCGGAGCCTGGTCTGCCATGCGGGACAGGCCGTCAGCGAGGTCGCGCACGTGGGACGCGATGCGCTGCTGCTGCTCGGACGCCTGCTGGGTGACCTGGTCGCGGGTCTCGCCCGCGAGATCCCGCGCCTGCCGTTTCGCCTCACCGGCGACGTCCCGGACCTGACGTTGGGCCTCGTCGACGACTCTGGAGGCCTGGGTCCCCGTCTCGTCCGCCACGCGCCTGGTCTGCCCCTGTGCTTCCCCGGCCACGTCGGCTGCCCGACTCCCATCCTGGGACGAACTCTCGGATTTCTGCCCCTCGGTCGTCCAGGTATCTCCCGTCTGATCGATTTTGTCTCCCACCGTTTCTCTTGCTGTCATGATTATTCGCCTCCGTTGATCGGTGTGTCGCCGCCGCCCTACCCCTGCAGGCGACACCCAATCCTTTTCTCCCGGCCACAGAGAATCGGGGTGGGAAACCTGATCCAGGTCGTCCCGGTGTCGTGACAAAAAAATCGGATATTCTGGGCCAGACGTGTCCAGTGGACGCGAGCAGGGCTATCCCTACCGCCCGGGCTCCAGCTGATCTCGTCGATCCTGCGCCAGAGCGGCACCGGGCACACAGGGTGGTCCTGAGTCAGATCGACCGTCAGCCTGACCAGAAATCGCCCTCGATGATCAGGTGCGGAACTGGTCCGAGCTCAACGTCGAACCGTACGACAAGATGGCGATGGACCCCTACACCCGGTGTCGGGTGATCGCGATGAACGGTACGGAACGCGGTCACCCCCGGCTGATCGGGCACCGGAGCGGCCCTCGACGAAACGTGTCGGCGTCTCTTCAAACCTGACATGTTTCGCGGGGCGGGTCGTCGCTGCCTTCATTCGGCATACTCGCCGGCTATCTCACGGTATCGTCCGGGAACGGGCCCAGCGAGTGCGAGTGAGCCAGCGTGACGGAAAGACCCGACCAGATATCCGGTTGACGCCGAAAAGTCGCTTCGGTCCGGCGTCTGTGGAGGCGCGAAAGACGTTCAACGGCGGAACGGTGAGACGTTGGCTGTGGCTGACGGGCTCACGTTCATCGTGTACTCCGAGGGTGCGCGTTACAGTACGTCGACGTCGATCCTAGATGCGCCCTCACTCCGGAGCTGACGTGGCCCTGCGCGAACTTTCTGGTCCGATGACCGAAGACGTTCAACCGCGACATACCCGTAGTCGTGTCAACCTTCTCGGCTATCTGCGCACCACGTCGCACAAGGACATCGCCGTACTCTACGCGGTGACCTCTTTCTCCTTCTTTGTCTTCGCTGGGATTCTTGGGCTCCTCATACGTACGGAGCTGGCGCGGCCGGGACTGCAGTACTTCTCGAACGAGCAGTACAACCAGCTCTTCACTCTGCACGGTACGCTGATGCTCCTGCTGTTTGCGACACCGCTTGCCTTCGCGTTCGCGAACCTGCTCGTCCCGCTGCAGATAGGTGCGCCCGACGTCGCCTTTCCTCGGCTCAACGCGCTGTCGTACTGGTTTTTCCTCTTTGGCGGGCTCATGGTCGTCGCAGGCTTCCTGACGCCGGATGGCGGTGCGGACTTCGGGTGGACGGCGTACGCACCCCTGAACAACAAAACCTACTCCCCGACTGTCGGCTCCGACCTGTGGATCATGGGGCTGGTCGTCTCTGGTCTGGGCACCATTCTCGGCGCCGTGAACATGATCACCACCATCGTCACGATGCGGGCACCCGGGATGACGATGTTCCGGATTTCCATCTTCTGCTGGACCTTTCTGGTCACCTCCATGCTGGTGATCGTCGCCTTTCCCGTTCTGGCCGCGGCACTGCTCGGACTGGAGGCCGACCGCAGGTTCGGTGCCCACGTCTTCGACGCGGACACCGGCGGCGCGATCCTCTGGCAGCACCTCTTCTGGTTCTTCGGCCACCCCGAGGTCTACATCATCGCCCTGCCGTTCTTCGGCATCATCAGTGAGATCATCCCGGTCTTCTCCCGTAAGCCCGTCTTCGGTTACAAGGGCCTCGTGTTCGCAACCATAGGAATCGGTGCGCTCTCCATCGCGGTGTGGGGTCACCACATGTTCGTCACTGGAGCGGTGCTCCTTCCGTTCTTCTCCATACTCTCCTTCCTGATCGCCGTTCCCACCGGGATCAAGTTCTTCAACTGGATCGGCACCATGTGGCGGGGGAACCTCACCTTCGAGACCCCCATGCTCTTCTGTCTGGGATTCCTGGTCACCTTCCTGCTGGGCGGACTGACCGGCGTCATGCTTGCCAGCCCGCCGATCGACTTCCACGTCAGCGACAGCTACTTCCTGATCGCCCACTTCCACTACGTGGTCTTTGGCACGGTCGTCTTCGCGGCTTTCGGCGGCACCTACTTCTGGTTCCCGAAGGTCACCGGAAGAATGATGAACGACAAGCTTGGGAAGATTCATTTCTGGACGTTGTTCCTCGGGTTTCACATGACTTTCCTCGTCCAGCACTGGCTGGGTGTGAAAGGAATGCCGCGGAGGTACGCCGATTATGGGCCGAACGACGGCTTCACCACCCTGCACACCGTGTCCACCGCCGGGTCGTTCCTGCTGGGCGCGTCCACCCTCCCGTTCATGTACAACATCTGGCACTCCTACCGGCGGGGGAGACTGGCGCTCGCCGACGACCCGTGGGGGTACGGGAACTCGCTGGAGTGGGCGACGTCGTGCCCGCCCCCACGCCACAACTTCCTGTCAGTGCCCCGCATCCGCTCCGAGCGCCCCGCCTTCGACCTGCACTACCCGGAGGTCGCCGGAGAGGTCGACTACCATGCCACCCCGGAGCTGCGCTGATTCTGATTGCCTGAAACACCCCGGAACGTCCCGGCTTCTTCCCTGCTGGTGGGGACGACCGGGTGTGTGTCGAGGACGACCGGGAAGACCGGTGGATGACGGACAGGACGTCGAATCGGCGGGATCAACTTCTCCCACCCTGATCACGGTCAGGATGACCTGCGGGAAGGCGTGACCATGATTTCGAGGCGATCGGCCGCTGTCCTATCCGGTGTGGCCGCCACCGTGGCGGCGGGCGGACTCGTCGCGGCGACCCGGCGGTGGTTCTCCGCATCCGCTGTCCTCTCGGGGATGAGGCCGGGTGGCGGCCGTAGCCAGGCGGACTACTGGTTGGCGGTGACCGTCGGCCTGCCGCTGGCGGAAGTCTGCCCGGCTGGTGCGCTGCCCGAGCCGCTCGCCCGCCTCGGTGACGAGATCAGGGTGCGGATCCGGCCGGCGGCCGGTGAGTGGGGCACTGAGCTGCTCGCCCGGCCCGGCCTCGAGGCAGAGGTCTCCCGGGGAGACGTACGGCTGGCGCTGCGGCAGGCGAAGTCGCTGCTGGAGGTCGGGACCGTACTGGAGCCGGACAGCCCGCCGTCGACTCATCCGGGCCCGGCGGGGTGGGTGTTGCAGACGGTGGTGGGGGCGTCGAGGAAGGAGGGGTGGCTGTGAGGGCGCTGTGCTGGGAGGGCATCAACGACGTGCGGCTCCAGACGGTGCCGGACCCGGGCATCCAGCAGGACACGGACCTGCTCCTGCGGGTGCGGCTGAGTACCACCTGTGGGTCGGACCTGCATCTGCTCACCGGCCACATCCCCTTCATGGAGGCCGGCGACGTCATCGGTCACGAGTTCATGGGCGAGGTGGTGGAGGTCGGCCCGGAGGTGAGGCGACACCGGCCGGGGGACCGCGTCGTGGTCGCGTCGTTCATCGGCTGTGGCCGGTGCTGGTACTGCCGGCACGACCTGTGGTCGCTGTGCGACAACACCAACATCAACCCCGGCATCACCCAGACGCTGTGGGGCGCCGATCCCGGCGGCATCTTCGGGTACTCCCACGCCATGGGCGGTTTCCGCGGCAGCCACGCCGAGTTCGTCCGCGTGCCCTTCGCCGACCACACGGCGATCCCGGTACCGCCCGAGGTCGACGACATGAGCGCCCTGTTCTGCTCGGACTCCGTACCCACCGGATGGATGGGCGCCGACCTCGGCGGGGTGCGCCCCGGTGACGTCGTCGCGGTCTGGGGCTGCGGCGCCGTCGGGCAGATGGCGGCCCGCGCCGCGCAGCTGCTGGGAGCGGAACGAGTCATCGTGATCGACCGGTTCGACTACCGGCTACGGCAGGCCGAGCAGGTCTTCGGGCTGGAGACGCTGAACTACGAGCTGACCGACGTCGGCGCGGCCCTACGCGAGGCGACCGGCGGGCGAGGGCCCGACGTGTGCATCGAAGCCGTCGGCTGCGAAGCGCACAGCCCCGGCCCACAGCACGTCTACGACCAGGTCAAAAGCAAGCTGAAGCTGGAGACTGACCGGCCGATCGCGGTGCGCGAGGCCATCTACCACTGCCGCAAGGGCGGCTCGGTGTTCGTCCTCGGTGTCTTCACCGGGGTCGTGGACAAGTTCCCGCTCGGCGCGCTCATGAACAAGGGCCTGACCGTCCGCGGCGCCCAGCAGCACGGTCAACGCTATATCCCCATGCTCCTTGAGCGCATCGGCCGCGGAGAGATCCGTACCGACCATCTCGCCACCCACGTACTGCCCCTGGAGAAGGGCGCGCACGGCTACGACCTGTTCAAGACCAAGGAGGACGACTGCGTCCGAGCCGTCTTCCACCCGTCTGCCCGCGACGTACCTGCTGACACACCCAGGCGGCGGTGACCTTGCGGATCAGGCTTCAGGGCACTCCGGACAGCATGGAGCCTGGGATCGGGGTCGTTCGCACTCTCGGCCTGTCCAGCCGCGCAGAGGTGGACGGCGCGCGACGCATCGCCGTGCTGCGGGCGAACGGGCTGGGTGACTTCGTGCTGAGCCTGCCGGCCCTGGACGCTCTGCGTGCCGCCTACCCGGACGCCCGAATCACCTACCTGGGCCTGTCCTGGCACCGGGAACTGCTCACCGGCCGGCCCGGCCCCTGGGACGAGGTGGACGTGGTGCCGCCCTTCCCAGGCGTCTCCGCCCCACCCGGGCCCGCCCCCGCCGAGCCGGACGAGGAGCTGGTGGCCTTCCTACGCCGCCACCAGGCGGCCCGCTACGACCTGGCGTTCCAGCTGCATGGCGGAGGAGCGCACTCGAACCCGCTGGTCCACCGGCTACACGCGGCCCTCACCGTGGGCGGCCGGGACCGGGACGCCCCGCCACTCGACCGCTCGCTGCCATTCCGCCACCTCCAGCACGAGACGCTGCGCAACCTGGAGATCGTCGGGCTGGCCGGGATCCCGCCGGTGACCCTGATCCCGGAGCTGACGGTGACCGAGAACGATCGGCGTGCCGCAGCCGCCGGCTGCCCGCTGGTGCAGTCCCCGCCCGACGACATGCCGCTTGTCGCGTTGCATCCGGGCGCCGGGGATCCGCGCCGCCGGCTACCGGTGACGGACCTCGCAGCGGTCGTGGAGGCACTGGCCCGCGATGGGGCGGTGATGCTGGTCGTCGGATCGGCGGTGGACCGGCCGCTCGGCGCGCGACTGATGGAGCTGGCAGAGCCGGCGGTGCGGGCGGGCCGGCTGGTCGACCTGACCGGGCGGCTCGGGCTGAGCGGGCTGGTCGGGCTGCTCGCGGCCGCTGATGTGATGATCGGAAACGACTCCGGCCCGCGGCACCTCGCCGAGGCCGTCGGGACGCCGACCGTCGGGGTGTTCTGGTGCGGAAACGTCATCAACGCCGGTCCCCTGAACCGCGGCCGGCACCGCGTCATCACCTCCTTTCAAAACACCTGCCCGCGGTGCGGCGCGCCGCAGGAGCCGCAGCGCTGTCCGCACGACCCGTCCTTCGTCGCCGGGGTACCGGTCGAGGAGATCATCACCGAGGCGCGCGGGTTGCTCGGCCGAGACTGGGCGAGCTGACATGCCCGCGGACGAGTCGAGCACCGGCGGTGAGCCCTTCGTTACCGCTCGGCCCGGCAGTCGGCAACTCCAAGCCACGCAAGCCGCCCGGACGGCCACCGGTCCGTGAGAGATCCAGGAGCCGGTCCCCGCCCGGACGACCAGCATGCCGCGATGCCACAGGGCCGGGAGACCACGCGCCCGAGCCATCGGGTTTCTCGCAGGGCGTTCGATTCCTTGCCGAGGATTTTCGGCCGGTTCGTCTCCCGCCCGACAATCATACGCAGCACTCTTTCACCGAGATCCGCGCCCGGCCCGAGCTGTTCCGGCAGATATGAGGCTCATGGTGGTGCGGTGTTGGCGCCGAACGATCCTGTCTCATCCCGCTACCGGGCGGCCTGCGACATCTACCCGTGACGCAGAGAACTCCGGGTAGCCGCGGCCGGTCTGCGGTAGGCCGCAACCATGACCTAACAGCGACGGCTACCCCAGCGACCTGTCCGATGCCCGATGGAAACTGGTCGAACCCGTACTGACCGCCTGGCGCGCCGAACGCCACCGCAAAGGTCTGACCATCGGACGCCCCCCGACACACGATCTGCGCAGCGTCCTGAACATGGATCCCACGGAATCGAGTCGCCGTGAGGGAACCCGGCGATCTCCTGTATTTCGGCTGACCCCAAGACGGTCACGGGCGCCATCAAAAAATTCCACAGACGGGGAAGGTGTTGTTCCGGAACTCCTTCTCTTCGACGGTTAGAGTGGCACTTTCTTCGCTCATGATCATCGTATTCTTTTCTTCCATCCGGCGGGCGGCCATCATCGACGTCGGCGCCCGATGTAGACGCGTCGGCCGTGCCGCCTGAGCAGCCACCTCGGCGGTCGCCACCATCAACAATCGTCCGATTCCGCGGGTAGATCCTGGGCATTGGTTACTCGTCTCCTGATCGGCGCGGGGAGGAGAGAACCGTCGCCGGACCGGCAGGCCAGTCAGGAGGGTGACCGTGCCTGCTCGCCGGGGTGGTCACCTGCGGTCGGGCCGGTCCGGTCGAGCCCGCCGGATCGGGCGTCCTGGCCCTGCTGGCTGTTCCATCCCTGGACGACGAACACGACCATCATGGCGGCGAGGCAGAGCAGGCCGAGGATGGAAAGCGAGATGGAGAGCGTCCGGTGGTCGCGCAGCAGGGCTGCGGTCGGGTTCAGAGCCAGGCCAGCGCACAGCAGCGCCAGGGCCAGTGACTGCGAGCGTGATGCGCGCCCCGCGAGCGGCCGTCGGAACGGCCGCTGGCGCACGACCTCGGTCAGGAAGTACGTGGCGGCCAGGGCCCAGGCCGCGGCGAGTATGACTGTGACGATCAGATCGGACATTACTGCGACTCCCATGCAGACGGATCGAGGGTGCGTGCGGGCGTCGCGGGCGCCCTTGGACGGACCTGGGCGGCTGGGGGAGGTGTCCGCTCACGGTTCTCCCGCGCTCAGCGTCCAGCCGGTCAGCAGGATGGTGGACATGAGGGCAGCGCCGGGTAGGACCGTGGCCGTGCCGTCCACTCCGAAGCCGAGCGCTCCGCCCAGCAGGACGCCGACGAGCACAAGGCGCGGGGTACGGCGCCACCACCGGCGGGGGTGGGGCGGGGGGTCGTCGCGGACGATGACGAGTCTGCCGTCGGGCCCGAGATCGACGTGCACGCCAGGGCGGGAGGCCAGGCGAAAGTGTTTCGGTGGCTCGCGCCGGATCCCGCCGATGGGCATGAGGCGAATGCCGCCGGGCAGTTCGACGACGAGCGCGCCCACCGGCCCTGACGCCGACGACCTGCCCCGCACGGTCACCTCGGCCTCGTCGGGTATCTCCTCGACTGCCGGGTGCCACATCACCCGCTGCCAGCCGTAGGGCACCGGGTTTCCGATGTCGTTCAGGATGAGCCAGGTACTCGGATGGGTGATGCCCACTCCGTTGGTGTTCTTCCCGATCCGGGGATGGGCGACCATGGCGCGGCCGGGCTGTTCGGCGGCGTGCCGGAAGCGCAGGCCGCGCACAGCCCACCACAGTGGCACGACGACCGCGGCTGCGGCGGCGTATACGAGGAAAACGCTCGGGGTGCCGTTGTCGTCTCCCGTTCCCGAGTCCGCGGGGAAGCCCCGCGGTGAGGGGTCGGTCGGGTCGTAGGCGACGGTGAACCGCTCACCGACGCGATATCGATGATCGACGTCGAACCGTTGCGCATGCTCGCGACCGGTGGCGTCGACCCAGCGGGCCCGTAGGTCGAAGTGCTCTTCGTACCGGTCCTCGACCACTGTGCCGTCGGCGAGGGCGGTCGCCTCGGCGCGGGCTGTGTCGTACCGGTGCGCCCGCCACGCGGTGTCACCGGCGATCACCGTGAATCCGGCCAGAGCGACCGAGATACCGAACAGTGCCACCCGCAGCACCGGGCGCCGGGCGGGCAGGGCCGCCCGTCTCGTCCCAGGGGCGTGGTCGATCCCCGTCACGCCCCCGCCTCCATGATGAATTCGGTGTCGTTGCTTGCTGCGATCAGTGCCCGCACCTGGGTCGCGTCGCCGGAATCTACGGCTTGCTCGATCAGCTCCCGCACATCAACGCTCCGGCCGTCGGGGGAGATGACCACGGCTGTCACCCATCGGCTCGCCCGTTCCCAGTCGGAGTCGACCAGCCTCATGCTGATCACGTTGCCCAGGCAGTCGGAGAGGACCGCGCGGGCAAGCGCGTCGCGCCCCGGCGGTGGCTCGGTGCGGATCGGGGGCTCGATGCGGCGGGCGAGCCCGTGCCAGCCCGTGTCTCTCCTCGCTCGGGCCCACCACCCGCCACTCGTATGGGTTGCGCCTACGGGGACTCCGCCTGACGTGTGGAAGGGGGCGGTCCCATCGCCCGATGCGTGGGCTGCCGACGGGCGAGGAGCGGTAGCGGGAGGTGGACCGGACTCCAGGGCATCGACCGCAGCGGTCACCGCGTCCGGCGTCGTGCCCCGGCCCGTCGCCCGCAGCAAGTCGGTACGTGCCTCGTCGAGGGGCTTGAACAGGTCTGCCGGACTTTCCAGCACGCTTGCGGGGAGCACGACCTGGCTGGAATCGGGGAGCAGCTCCCGTGGAGCCCACCGGTTCAGGTCATCGGCCTGATGGATACGCACCGGCCTGTCGTCGGGCCCGACGACAGGCCGGCAGCGGGATGCCTCGGCGCGTTCGGTGCCCGGCGACGCGGCGTCGCCGATTTCAGCTCTGGCGGGAGTGGGCACCGGTAGTTCCGCCAGGGCAGCCAGACGCGGCTGCAGCGGAAGCCGGACGTGCGCGGCCCAGGGATCCCTGGCCTCGTCCGTCAGGATGGCCGCGGAGACCCACCGGACGACATGTGGATCATCAAGGGCCTCGTCGAGGGCGTCGTACAGGTCCTCGGGGAACGTCCGCTGCTGGGCGAGAACCTTGGTCCAGCGTCCGCCGAGGTGGTCGAACGCCGCCGCGACCAGCGTCGCGCGGGTCAGGGCGGAACGGACTTCGGTGGTACCGAGAACCTCGGCGGCCCGTGCGTCCGCCGCGAGCTCCACCCGCCAGCGGTACCGCTGCGTAGCGTTCAGCAACGCAGCGGAGACGACCCGGCGCGGCGGGAGGCGGCTGGTGAGCGCCTGCGCGACCATGCCGCGGGTGGACGCCAAGGCTCCTTCGCGCCAGCCGGTCAGCTGATGACGGGCGATCTCCCGGGTGACGATGGCCGTGAGCTGCGTGGCGGTGAGCCCACGCAGAAGGGGCCAGCCGAGGAGCAGGCTCGGTGACCGGCCACCGGATCCTGGGTGCACCAGCGCCACCGGAGTCGGTAGAACCCGGACGGCGAGCGGAGCGCCGAAATCCATCCGTTCGGAGGCCCGGAGTATCAGAACGGCAAGGTCGGGTTCATCGTCCGGTCGTAGCACCCGGCCCGGTGGGCGGGCGCTCCGGAGGACCGGGTTGAGCAGGGCCAGCAGCATCCCGACGAACGGCGCGACACCGATCAACCAGTCATGCGACGCGACGGCCAGGCCGACGACGAAAAAACTCAGGACGATACTGTCGATCATTAAGAAGAACCACATGACGATCGCCCGTAGAACGTTTGTCAGGACCCTTCTACGGTCGGCCCTCAACAGGTCGACAGAGGGTGGAATGGTGCTCATGGGCATCCCGAGAAGGGCACGGTGTCCTCTTTCGGAGCAGCACGAAATGATCCGTGGCAGCACGACAGCGAATGTCGTCCAGCCCACGGAACGAGTATCGACAATGGCTACGACCGGGCTCCGGCCCGGACACGGCAATGAAATCGAGGACGACCAGAGGCCTCCAGGGAAGGTCGGCGCAATACAGCTATGGACAGCACGAATTACTTCGCCGACCAGACTTCCCGGCACACCAACATCTACCTTATCGGGTTACTCCTGAACCCGCAAGCGCTTCCGGAACGGAACACTGCAAGCCGTGCCTGACTCGACCCCGGTGCCGCCGGGGAATCCTTCACCAGCGGTCGTTCCCCCGGGCCTGGGAGACAAGGCAAACGTTCTCACACCGTGATGGATGTCACGGGCCGACATAGCCGCCAACGCTGCGGGTATGGCGGCCGTCGCCGGTGATGGTGGGTCGCGGCGGGCCGCGGTGACGAACGAGGGGGGCGCGTCCGTGAAGGTATTACGGCCAGGTGATCCGGTCTGTGTCGGCCCCTACCGACTCGCAGCGCGCCTGGGCAGCGGCGGGATGGGCGTCGTGTACCTGGGGGTGGATGGCGGCGGCCGGCAGGCGGCCGTGAAGGTGCTGCGCGACGACTACGCCGAGGACCCGGACTTCCGGCGCCGCTTCGGCCGTGAGGTCAGCGCCGCCTCGTCCGTCGACAGCCCGCGGGTAGCCCGGCTACTGGAAGCAGACCCGGACGCCGAGGCGCCCTGGCTCGCCGCCGAATACGTACCCGGCTTCACACTCATGGCTCACATCGGGCGACACGGCCCGCTCTCGCCGCACGCCCTGCTCGAACTGGCGATCGGACTGGCCGCCGCCCTCAACGCCATTCACCAGGTTGGAGTCGTGCACCGCGACCTGAAACCAAGCAATGTGATGCTGCCTCCCGACGGGCCGAAGGTCATCGACTTCGGTATCGCCGCAGGCCTGCCCGGCACGATGACCGCGACGGGCATCATCCTGGGCAGCGTGGGCTACATGGCCCCGGAGATGCTCACCACGCAGACCCGTCCAGGGCCAGCGGCGGACATCTTCTCCTGGGCACTCACTGTGGCCTTCGCCGCCACCGGGCGGACCCCGTTCGGCGACGGCCCGCTCGAGGCCCTGCTTCACCGCACCGTCCACAGCGAACCAAAGCTCACCGGTGTCGCAGGCCCGCTGCGGGCGGTGCTTACAGCGGGCCTGTGCAAACGCCCGGAACATCGCCCAGATGCCCCGAGGCTCCTGGCCGAGCTGGCGGCTCTGCGATCATCCGCGCAGGCCCTGACAGTCACCTCTCCCCGGCCTGAGCTCCAGGTATCGGCCTCGATCAGCCCTCCCGCGTCGCCGGGGGAGCCCGCGTCCTCAGGCCCGTTTGACGAGCTCGAGACGCTGGGCTCAGCTCAGCCAGCTGGCATCTCCGGCCTGGGGGAGGGCCTCCCTGGCGAGCGCCCCGCCGGTCCCACGAATCTCCGGCCCGGCGCGCGGATGGCTGTCTGGACGCGCCGGTCGGAACACGCACGACCTTCCCGCCGACAAGGTCTCCTGTTCGGCGCGGGCATGCTCGGCGCTACGGCGGGGATCGCTGGGCTGCTCGTAGCCGCTGGGCCGGAGACAACACCGTCGACCGCCTCGACTCAGCCCCGCGTGCCGGCGGCCCAATCCGCCGTACCGCCAGTGCACGCGTCGGCGGTACAGGTGACGGTCGGCGCGGCCCCCCTCCTCGCTGAGGAGCGGGCAGACACCGCACCCGGACCAGCCCGGCCAGAGCCAACCACACTACGGCCCGTCTCCGATCCCGTTGCGGCCTCGAGCCGGTCCACCCTCGGCGACAGCGGTCAGGGCGCTGCCATCCGTACCCCGCGGCAGCCGTCCGCCCCCATGCCACCAAGCGGATGCGACCCCCTGGACCCGCCGCGAAACTCACAGCACAGCCTCTCTCTCACCGGCGCCTCCTGCCCGGCAGACGGCAGCGAGCAGCCCGCTCGTATCTCGGGGCCAAAGCCCGGTGAAGAGCCTTCCGGCCCACACGATCAACGTCCGACAACCGCGGGACGGCCCAGTCCGCCGTCACCGCTGGCGGAGTCTTCGAAGGACAAACGAAACGGCCACGCCAAGTAGTCCCTCGCCCCCGAGACGCTAACCCCGGGCCGATCAGCGACCGGAGACCGAAATCGAGAACGCCCCCAGGAATCCGACGAGGAGGATGAGGCCGGTCGCCAGATGCGCCTCGTCGAACGCCTCCGGGACCATCGTGTCCGCGATCATCGTCAGGATGGCGCCGCCAGCCACCGCGGTCACCGCGGCCAGGACCAGCGGCGAGACACCACCCAGCAGCGTGTATCCGACGACGGCGGCAAGACCACTGATCAGCGCGATGACAGTCCACAGCCCGAAGACGTAGGTCGGGGAGCGGCCGGCTCGCCGCATCCCCGCCGCGCTGGACAGCCCTTCGGGCACGTTGCTGACGAACACCGCGACGACGGTGGCCGCGCTGACCGCCCCGCCGCCCAGCAGACTCGCACCGATCACCACCGATTCGGGGATGCCGTCCAGAAGCGCCCCGAGAGCGAGTGCCGTGCCCGAGCCCGCCTGCTCGTCCTCCGAGGGCTGCTGCCCCCCGGAACGTTTACGGTGCCGCGCCCCCCGCCATGCCAAAACCACGTTGCAGCCCGTATAGGCGACGGCGCCGGCAACCGCTCCGAGCACGGTGGGGGTCAACCCACCCTGCTCGTACGCATCCGAGATCAGGTCGAAGGCCACCGCGGACAGCAGCACACCAGCGCCGAACGCCATCACCGAGGCGACCACGCGCCGCGGCAGTCGCACCAGATAGCCCACTGCGGAACCAACCAACAGCGCGGACCCGGCCAGCAGGCCCCAGCCACCGGCTTCCATCCACCCCGGC
>NZ_KB891269.1 GCF_000373365.1 Parafrankia discariae | reverse complement strand
CGTGGGTGTTACCGCTTGTTGAGCTGGCCGGCGTCGACCGGGACGACGGTGCCGGTCACGTACCGGGCGTCGTCCGAGACCAGCCAGGCGATGGCGTTCGAGACGTCCAGCGGGTCCACCGCGTCGACCGGCATCGCGTTGGCCAGCACCCGGGCCAGCTCCGGGGACCCCGCCGTGATCACCGACAGATCCCCGTTCGCGGCCATCGGCGTCTTCACCGTGGTCGGGGCGACACTGTTCACCCGGATGCTGTGCGGCGCCAGATAGTTCGCCCACGACCGCATCAGCCCGACGACACCGTGCTTGGCCGCGGTGTACCCCAAAAACCCCGCCGTCGGGATACCCACCCCGACCAGCCCACCCGTCGAACTGGTCAGCACGATCGCCCCACCCCGGCCCCGCTCGACCATCGACGGGATCGCCACCCGCCCGGTGTTCCACACCCCCGTCAGGTTGACCCCGACGACGTCCGCCCACTGCTCTTCCTCGCTCGCCGCCCCACCCGGCCCGATACCGGCGTTCGCCAGCACGATGTCGACCGGACCCAGCTCGGCGACACCATCCTGAAACGCCTTCCCCAGCGCCACCACGTCACGGACGTCGGCCTGCCGCGCCACGATCCGCCGCCCCGTCTCCCCGACCTCCTTCACGGTCTGCTCGAGGTCGTCCGGAGTCGCCATCGGGTAGGGCACCGAATCCATCTGGGCACACAGGTCCACCGCGATGATGTCAGCGCCCTCCCGCGCTAACCGCAACGCATGACTGCGACCCTGGCCCCGCGCCGCGCCGGTGATGAACGCGACCTTGCCGTCAAGCTTTCCCATCTACGTCTCCCTGGACGGTGGTGCACCTACCCGCACGAGTATTAAACGATAGTTCAGCATCATGGCTGCGTGGCGTCAACCAGAGCGCGGGCGGGCGCGCTGCTCACTGCGCGGAGCGGTGCGCGCACAGGTTCGGCATCCCGCCCCGCCGCGCTCCGCCACGCCGCCACGCCGCTGCGCCAGGCGATGCCGGACCGGGCCGGCGCCGCCCAGGGCGTACTTGCTCGGTCTCCGGTGAAGCTTGTACGGTCGTTCAGTAACTCGGTCGTTATCCGACAGAGGTGTTAATGCCGTTCTCACTGTCGTCCGCCACCAGACCACGGCCCGGCTCCTCCATTTGCCGGAGATCGAGGTCGACCCGACGAGTCCGGAGCCGCCACGGCGATGAAAGCATCACGGTTCGCTTACCATGCGCCGTCCACTCCCGCTGAGGCGCTTGCTCTGCTCGCCGAGCACGGCGACAGTGCGAAGGTCCTGGCCGGAGGCCAGAGCCTGATTCCCATGCTCGCGATGAGACTCGCCGTCTTCGACCACCTCGTCGACCTCGGCCGGATACCCGAGCTGGTCGGCATCGAGCGGCGGGGTGACACCGTCCGCATCGGCGCCGCGACGACGCACGCGGCTGTCGAGTCGTCCGCCGACCTGGCCGGCTCCGTCCCGCTGCTGGTCCGCGCCGCGCCGCTCATCGGCCACTTCCAGATCCGCAACCGTGGCACGGTCGGCGGCGCGATCGCCCATGCCGACCCCGCCGCCGAGTTCCCCGCGGTGGCGCTCGCCCTCGACGCGCAGCTGGAGACCGTCTCGCCGCGCGGGGCGCGCACCATCCCGGCGGAGAAGTTCTTCCTCGGCACCTGGAGCACCGCCCTCGCCGACGACGAGATCCTCACGGCGGTGAACTTCCCCGCCTGGCGCGGCCGGACCGGGCATGCCGTCGAGGAGCTCGCCCGCCGCCATGGCGACTTCGCCATCGCCGGCGCGGTCGTGGCGGTCGAGCTCGACGGCGCCGACCGCGTCCGTCGTTGCGGCATCGGGCTGCTCGGTCTCGGTTCCACGCCCGAACGCGCCACCGCCGCCGAAGCTGCCGTGACCGGCACCGCGGCCGGCGAGATCGACCCGGTCGAGGTGGGGCGGGCCGCGGTGTCGACGCTCCAGTCCGTTCCGGCCGACCTGCACGGCTCAGCCGACTACCGCCGGCGCGTCGGGGCCGCGATGGTCACCCGGGCCTGGCAGCGCGCGATCCGGGAGGCCCATGATGGATGAAGTCCAGATCAGGCTGCGTGTCAACGGCGCGGACCGCCGCGGGCGGGTGGAGCCTCGGCTGACGCTCGCCGACTTCCTGCGGGAGCACTGCCATCTGACCGGCACCCACCTCGGCTGCGAGCACGGGGTTTGCGGTGCCTGCACGGTGCTGCTCGACGGCGCGGCGGTGCGTGCGTGCCTCGTGCTCGCGGTGCAGGCCGACGGCCGTGAGGTCACCACGATCGAGGGCCTGGGCACACCGGAGAACCTCTCGCCGGTGCAGGTGGCCTTCCAGGAGAACCACGGCCTGCAGTGTGGGTTCTGCACGCCGGGCTTCATCGTGTCGGTCACCGCCCTGCTGCGGGACAACCCCGACCCGACCGACGAGGAGATCCGGGCCGGCCTGTCCGGCAACATCTGCCGCTGCACCGGCTACCAGGGGATCTTCAAGGCGGTACGGGCCGCGGCGGGCAACACGCCGTGACCGGTGGCCGGCCGCACCGCGATGCCGGTCCCACCGCCGGCCCCGGCTGTGGGGCCGGCCTGTCCACCAGCCTCCGCCTCCGTCGTGGGGCCTGTCTGTCTGCCGGTTGAAGGAAATCATGGATCTGAGCAACGAGTTCCGCGTCGACGCGAGCCCGGCCACCACCTGGTCGGTGCTCACCGACCTCGAGCGCATCGCGCCCTGCCTGCCGGGAGCCCAGCTGCAGGAGGTGGAGGGCGAGGAGTACCGCGGCATCGTGAAGGTCAAGGTCGGCCCGGTCACCGCGCAGTACAAGGGCACCGCGACCTTCCTCGAACGGGACGAGGCCGCCCACCGGGCCGTCCTGAAGGCCGACGGCCGGGAGACCCGGGGCCAGGGCAACGCGTCGGCCACCATCACCGTGACGCTTGCCCCCGACGGCGCCGGCACCCAGGTCAGCGTGCTCACCGACCTGAAGATCACCGGGAGGGTCGCCCAGTTCGGCCGCGGTGTGATCAGCGACGTCAGCACCAACCTGCTCGGGCGCTTCGTCGAGTCCCTGGAGTCCACCGTGCTCAGCGGTGACGCCGCCCCGGCCCCGGCGGCCACCGCGCCGGAGGCTGTCGTTCCGACCTCGCCGGCCGTCGCTCCGACCCCGCCGACCGTCGCTCCGGCTCCGGCTGCGGCCTCGCCGGCCGTCGCTCCGGCCCCGGTGACCGCGGCACCGGTGCCGGCGGCGGTGCGCGTCATCAGCCAGCCGGAACCCGAGCCCGTCAACCTGCTCGACACCGCCGGCGCGCCGGTCGTCAGGAGGCTCGCCCCCGTCCTCGTCGGCTTCGTCGCGGGCTGGCTGCTGAGCTCGCTGTTCCGCCGCGGGCGCGCCTGAGGGAAAACGGACCAGCCCGAGCTGGATCCGGTCCTCCTTTCCACTACCGCTCGTTCCGGAGACCGCCATGGGGAACCCCACCGCCACGACAGCCACCGCCTCGCCGACCGCCGCCCGGTACGCGGGCACCCGGGTGAACCGGGTCGAGGACCCACGACTGCTCACCGGGCAGGGAACCTACGTCGACGACGTGTCGCGGCCGGGGATGCTGCACGCGTGCTTCGTGCGCAGCCCGTTCGCCCGCGCGCGCGTCGTCGGCATCGACACCTCGGCGGCGCTGGAGCTCGAGGGCGTGCACGCGGTGTTCGTCGCCGCCGACCTCAACCCCGACATCCACGAGCAGTGGTACGCGATCACCGGCCGCGACAGTCCGGACACCCCGCGCCCGGCGCTCGCCCAGGACGAGGTCCGGTTCGTCGGTGATCCCGTCGCGCTCGTCATCGCGGACAACCGCTATGTCGCGGAGGACGCCATCGAGCTGGTGGACGTCGAGTACGACCCGCTGCCGCCGGTCGCCCACTACGTCGACGCCCAGGGGTCGACCGAGCTCGTGCACGGGGAGTATCCGAACAACGTGGCCGGCCGGCTGGACAGCGGCCCGGCGGAGCGGGTGGACGAGGTGTGCGCCTCGGCTGCGCTCGTCCTCGAGGAGACGATCTACCAGCAGGCCTACGCGCCCGTCCCGATGGAGACCCGCGGGATCGTCGTGGAGTGGTCCGGCGGCGAGCTCACGATCTGGGCCGCGTCGCAGTCGCCGCACGAGCTGCGGGCGTTCGCCGGGCGGCTCCTCGGCCTGCCCGAGCACCGGATCCGCGTGATCATGCGGGATGCCGGCGGCGGCTTCGGCCAGAAGGTCCTGGCCCTGCGCGAGGACATGTGCCTGCTGCTCGCCGCGCGGAAGGTGCCGGCTCCGGTCAAGTGGATCGAGGACCGGCGCGAGAACCTGATGGCGGCCAACTCCGCGCGCCACGAGCACGGAGCCATGCGCTTCGCCTTCGACGGGGACGGCACGATCCTCGCGGCGCAGATCGACCACGTGCAGGATGTCGGCGCCTATCCCACCCCGTGGCCGGTGGGCACCGCGGTCGCGGTCTGCCTGATGTTCCCCGGCCCGTACCGCATCCCGGTCGCGGCCTGGTCGACGACGTCGGTGTTCTCCAACACGCTGGGCCGCAGCGCCTACCGGGGGCCGTGGCAGTACGAGTCGGTCGCCCGCGAGGTGCTGCTCGACGAGGCCGCGCGCCGGCTGGGCATCGACCCGGTCGAGCTGCGCCGGCGCAACTTCCTCGCCCGCGCGGACCTGCCGTACGTGAACCCGTGCGGCATGCCCTACGACCACATGTCCCCGCGCGAGGTGTTCGAGAAGGCGCTGGAGCACTTCGACTACGACGCGTTCCGCCGCGAGCAGGCGCAGGCCCGGGCGCAGGGCCGCCACATCGGCATCGGCACCTGCAGCTACGTGGAGCCCACGACCTCCGCGATGGGCTTCTACGCCACCGAGGGCGCCACGGTCCGCGTCGAGCCGAGCGGCACGGTCAACGTGTATCTCGCCGGCGGCTCGACGGGCAACAGCCTGGAGACCACCGCCGTGCAGATCACCGCCGACACGCTCGGCGTCGACATCAGGGACGTGAACACGATCCAGGGGGACACCGCGATCACGCCGTTCGGCGGCGGGACCGGCGGCAGCCGCAGCGGTTCGATGATCGTCGGTGCGGTCGGGGTGACCGCGGGCGAGCTGCGTGAGCGCATCATCGCCATCGCGGCGCACCGCCTGGAGGCGGCGGCCGAGGACATCGAGCTCGCGGACGGGCGGGCCAGCGTCCGCGGCACCCCCTCGATCGGCCTGTCGCTCGGCGAGATCGCGAACCTGGCGTACTTCGAGCCCGGCTCGCTGCCGCCCGGCGTGCAGCCGGGGCTGGAGGCGAGCGGCCGGTACAGCGCGCAGGCACCGATGCTCTGGGCCAACGCCACCCACGTCTGCACCGTCGAGGTGGACACCACGACCGGGGTCGTCACCTTCCTGCGCTACCTGGTCAGCGAGGACTGCGGCCCGCGGATCAACCCGAGCGTCGTCGAGGGCCAGATCGACGGCGGCACCGTGCAGGGCATCGGCGGGGCCCTCTACGAGCATCTGGCCTACGACGAGGACGCCAACCCGGTCGCCACCACGTTCATCGACTACCTGTTGCCGACCATCGCCGAGGTGCCGCTCATCGAGCACGTGCACGTGGAGACACCGGGCCCGGGGCCGGGCGGGTACAAGGGCGTCGGCGAGGGCGGCGCGATCGGCGCGCCGCCGGCCGTCATCAACGCGGTCGCCGACGCCCTCGCGCCGTTCGGTGTCTCGGTCACCCGGCTGCCGCTCTCGCCCGCGGCGATCGTCGCGCTCCTCGACGAGGCGAGCGTCAGGCAGGGGACCGCCGGCTGACGGACCGACGCCCGGCGAGCGTCAGCCCGACGAGCCGGCGAAGTAGCCCCGCAGGCCGCGCAGGGCCTCGTCGAGGAACTCCTCGATCGTCCGGTCCTCGTGTTCCAGCCACTGTTCGTAGGCGGACAGGGCGAGCGCGAGGGTGACCTGGCCGACGGTGCGGGGCAGCAGGTCGTCCGGGGTCAGGTCGTGCCGTTCGGCGACGTAGGAGGCGATGACCTCGCGCCACCGCCGGTACTTGAGAGCGGAGTGGGCCCGCAGCGTGGGTGTTCGGAGCAGCAGGGTCATCCGCTGCCGGTGCTGGGCCACGGCGTCGGGGTCGACGTGGTTGAAGGCGAGCACCGCGCGGTGCACCGCCTCGTGGACGGGCAGGTCCCGGGGCATGCCCGCCAGGGACTTCTGCAGTTCGACGAGGCTCTCGTCGAACTGCCCCCAGGGGATGTCGTTCTTGGACGGGTAGTACCTGAGCAGGGTCCGGCGTCCGACGCCGGCGGCCTCGGCGATCGCGTCCAGGGTGGTGGCGTCGAACCCCCGCTCGGTGAACACCGCGAAGGCCGCCCGCTCGATCGCGGCGTGATCGGTGACGGGTGGACGGCCCTTCGGTCGTTTCGGCGGGATGGCCACCCGTCCACGATATTGGGCACGGTGACCTCCGCGGATCGCGCCGGTTCGCATCGGGCCGGTTCACCCGCCCCTCAGCGGACGGCCGCCGCCCGGGTGCCGCCGGCGGCCCCGCGCCGGGGCGCGAACCCGGGGAGCAGCGGCCGGGCGGAGCGACCGCGCAGGGCGCCCGCCCACAGGCCCGCCCCGTAGGCGAGGTCGTCGAGGCGGCGGGCCAGCACGAAACGCACCGGGTCCAGCGACGGGGCGAGCCGGCGATGGTCGAGGAGACCGTCGACGAGGGCGGCCGCCAGCACCGCGCGGCGCAGACGGTGGGAGAACAGGCTGCCGGTGAGGCTGAGCGGCCACCAGTGGCGCAGCAGCAGCCCGCTGGTCTGCGTGGCCGTCGCGGCCAGCCCGCGGCCGACGAGTTCGGTCGCCAGGCGGGCGCGGCCGCCGTCGCCGGGCAGCGCGCGCGCCAGCCGTACGGACATGACCACGGACGCGGCGCCGGCGACGGGCAGCGACCAGCGGCGCTGGGCCAACAGCGCCACGGCGACGGCGGCCGTCCAGGGAGTGAGGACCGCCGGTGCGACAGCGGGGCCGTGCCGTCGGGCCAGGACCTCCGCGCCGGTGCCGTAGTAGGCCTTGCGGCCCAGCCAGGCCGTCGGCCGGTCCCGGTGGTCGTGCCACGCGGTCGCGGCGGGTTCGTGGCGGACCTGCCAGCCCTGGGCGGTCAGCCGCCAGACCAGGTCGACGTCCTCGGCGACGCGCATGCCGTCGGTGAAACCGGCGCCGAGCGCCTCGACCCGGGCGAGCAGGCAGGCGCCGGGAACCCAGCCGACCGCCGAGCGGGGATGGACCAGGGCGGGTGTCGGCCCGAGGTCGAGCGACGAGCGGGCGTTCTCGTAGCGGGCGATCCAGTTCGGCCGGTCGGTTCCGGGCAGCCCGAGGATCCGGGGCGCGACGGCGCCGACCCGGGGGTGGTGGAAGTGCCGGGCCAGCGTCGCGATCGTGTCGGGCCCGACGACGACGTCGGAGTCGACGAAGGCCACGAGGGGGGTGGTGACCCTCGCCAGTCCGGCGTTGCGGGCCCCGGCGGGGCCGTGATTGCGGGGCAGGGCCACCAGGTCGGCGCCGTGCCGGGTGGCCACCGCGGCGGTGGCCGCGGGGTCGCGCGAGCAGTCGTCGACGACGACGACCCGCAGCCGGCCGAGCAGGCCGGTCAGCAGCCGGTCGAGCGGGCGGGCCCGGTCGCGGACGGGGATCACGACCGTTACCTGGGCGAGGTCGGCCGGCGGCAGCTCACTGACCACCGGGGCGGCGGCGCCGCAGGCGAGCAGCCGCTCGGCGAGCCGTTCGGACCGGGCGTCGACGACGTCGACGCGCCGCCCGACCAGGAGCGCCGCCGCGGTGGCGGGCAGCCGGAGCAGGCGGGGCGGCGCGCCGCCGACCAGCGTCCGGCCGCCGTCGTACACGCGGACGTGGCGGCCGAGCTCGACGACGAGACCGGGCGGAAGCCGGGTGCTCACCCGCGGAACCCGCCTTCGGCGCTGACCACGGAGCCGGTGAGGACACCCCCGGCGACGGAGCAGCAGAACGCGATGGTCTCGGCGACCTCGGCGGGGTCGATCAGCCGTCCGGTGAGCTGTGAGGCGGTGAAGTGCTCGACGTCGTCGAGCTCGTACAGCGCGGCCGTGGCCGCCAGCATCGGGGTGCGGGTCGAACCGGGGGAGACCGCGATGGCGGCGACCCCGGTCCCGGTCAGGTCGGCGGCCAGCCCCCGCACGAGGCCGATGACCGCGTGCTTGACCATGTTGTAGCCGGTCAGGTGGAACAGGCCGCGGGTCCCGGCGGCCGAGGCGACGGCGACGAACCGGCAGCCGGAGGGGTCGGGACCGGCCAGCATGTGCGGCACGCAGGCCGCGGCGGTGTTCCAGACACCCAGGGCGTCGACGTCCCACAGCGACTGGACGTGCGCGGCCGGGGTCTCCCACACCGGCCGCCCCCCGATGATCACTGCGGCGGCGGCCACGGCGGCGTCCAGCCGCCCGAGGCGTTCGACCGCCGTGCGCGCCGCGGCGTCGAGCGCGGCGCGGTCCCGCACGTCGGCGATCACGGTGAGCACCTGGTCGGGGGCCTCGTCGCGCAGCGATTCCAGCTCGTCCCGGTTCGCCAGCGGGTAGGCGACGCCCGGCAGGTCCGCCGGGGCGTCGCCGGCGCAGCTGTCCACGGCGACGACGCGGTGGCCCTGCCGGCACAGGGCGCGCACGGTCGCGGCGCCGATGCCGCGGGCGGCACCGGTCACCAGGACGACGCGCCCGGAGCCGGGTCCCGCGGTCACGGTCGCGCGCTCACGGCCGCACGGCCGCGGGCCGGGGCGGGCGCAGGCGCCCGTCGGCGTTGGCCTCGCCGTGGTGGATCAGCTCGCACACGTCTTCGACCATCCGCCGGAGGATGCGTTCGCCGTCCTGGGCGGTGGCGGCGGTCGGGTCGCCGAGCACGCCGGACGGGGCCACGGCGGCCAGCCCGCCGGTGACGAGGGCGGGCAGCAGCTCGTCGAGGGAGGTGGTGTTGCCGGCGGCGGCCCGGGTCATGTCGACCTGGTCGGGTGCCAGGTGGAGCATGAGCGAGGTCTCGGTGAACCCGGCGTGCGCGTCCCCGGCCCCGGCACCGGCACCGGCGCCGGCAGCGTCGGTGGCGTCAGTGGCGGCGCACGGCACCCACGCCACGTCGTGCCGTTCCTCGCGCAGCTGGGTGACGGCGTCGGTGAGGCCGCGCAGGTTGCCGCCGTGGGCGTTGACGAACACCACCGGGCCGGCCCAGGTGGACAGCGAGCGGATCAGCTCGACCAGCACCAGGTGCAGGACCGGCCCGCCGATGGAGATCGTGCCCGCGAACGACTGGTGCTCACCGCTGGCGGTGTAGGTGAGGGGCGGCGCGACCAGGACCGGCTCGGCGGGACGCCGCCGCAGAAGGAGCCGCGCCGCCCCCTCGGCCACCGCGACCGCGACCGTGGTGTCGGTGACCAGGGGCAGGTGCGGCCCGTGCTGCTCGAAGGACCCCACCGGCACCAGGACGAGCGGCCGGCCGGCGATGTCGGTCCAGGCCTGCCCCGACAGACCGGTCCGGCCCGCGTCCGGGCGCCCGGCGCCCGGCGTGTCCATGGCAGGCCGTCCCGCGTCCGGTGGATCCGTCGTGCCCGCGTCGGTGGTCATCGCGCGGGCGCCGCGCCGAGTGCGCGGGGGAAACCGTCGGGTACCAGGACGTCGTCCGGGGTCAGTTCGTGGATGGAGGAGTGCCCGAGGGACAGCAGGGCGGAGTCGATTCCGTTGCGCAGGACGTCCAGCACGTTCTCGACGCCGGCCTGCCCGCCGGCGGCCAGGCCCCACAGGTAGGCCCGGCCGATCATGACCGCCCGCGCGCCGAGCGCGAGCGCCTTCACGACGTCGCCGCCCCGGCGGATGCCGCCGTCCATGAGCACCTCGACGTCGGTGCCGACCGCGTCCACGATCGCGGGCAGGACCCGGATCGGGGCCGGGGTGCCGTCGAGGTTGTTGCCGCCGTGGTTGGAGACCGAGATCGCGCTGACCCCGGCGTCGCGGGCGCGGCGGGCGTCGTCCACCCGGGAGACGCCCTTGAGCAGGAACGGCCCGTCCCACTGCTGGCGCAGCCAGGCGATGTCCTCCCAGCTCGGCGGGGGGGTCTGCATCCACTCGCCGTACGCGCCGAAGAACACGGGGGCCTGCTCGCCGGGTTCGGCCAGGTTCGGCACGCTCAGGTCGGGCAGTTTGCCGGTGCGCAGGTACTGGAGCAGCCACGCGGGCCGGGTCACGCCCTGCGGCGCGAGCTTCACCATGGTCCTCAGGTCGAGCCGTTCGGGGATCCACGGGCTGCCCCAGTCGCGGCTGTGCGAGAACGACCAGTCCAGGGTGACGATCAGGCCGACCGCCCCGGCCTGGTGGGCGTGTTCCAGCCGCCGGATCATCCAGTCCCGGGTGCCCATCCAGTAGGTCTGGTAGAAGGTCCGCGGGTTGGCGGCGATGACCTGTTCGATCGGCTTGCTGGCGAACGAGGACAGGCCCATGGCGGTGCCGCGCGCGGCGGCGGCCCGCGCCACCGCCACCTCGCCGTCGGGATGCACCGCCTGCACCCCGGTCGGGGAGATGATCACCGGTAGTGAGATCGGCTGGCCCAGGACCGTGGTCTGCTGGTCACGCTTGGGGGACAGCCCCGCCACGTGCGGTGCGAAGCCGAGCTCGTCGAACGCCGCGGTGTTGTCCCGGTACGACACGCCCGCCTCCGAGCCGGCCAGCAGCGCGCTGTACACCGACTTCGGCAGCCTGCGCCGCGCCCGTCGCTGTGCCTCGGCGACCGACTCGAACCATGTGCTGGCCATGCTCTACCTTTCGTGCTTTCGGGGCGCTCCCGCGGGAGACCTTTCGCGGCGGCTCCCACGGAGCGGCCGGGTGCGATCGCGGCTCAGCCGGCGGGGGTGAACCCGGCCAGCGGGCTCTCGGCGCAGGCCGAGACCGGCGGGGCCGCCGGGGCGGGCCGGTGCCCGATCTGGACCAGTACCGACTCGCGGGTGGACCCCCCGGTGCCGCGGCCGGTCCGGTGCGAGTGGTCGAGGCCGGGCGCCGGCACGCGCCGGAGCGGATCGGCCAGCGCGTCCTGACCATGGCCCTGGACGCACTCGGGATCCGGGCCGTCCAGGGGCAGGCCGGTGAAGAACTTGGCCGCCATGCACCCGCCCCGGCAGCTGTCGTAGAACCCGCAGGACGCGCAGGCACCGCCGCTCTGCGGCTCGCGCAGCCGCTGGAACAGCTCGCTGGTCGACCACACCTGGGCGAAACCGCCGTCGGTGAGGATGTTGCCGGCCCGGAACGTCTCGTGAATGGTGAACGGGCAGGCGTAGACGTCGCCGACCGGGTCGATGAGGCACACCACCCGCCCCGCCCCGCACATGTTCAGCCCCGGCAGGGTCTCGCCGAAGCCGGCCAGGTGGAAGAACGAGTCGCCGGTGAGCACGTTCTCGCCGGCCCGCACCAGCCAGTCGTACAGTTCGCGCTGCTGGCGTGCCGTCGGGTGCAGGTCGTCCCACACGTCGGCGCCGCGCCCCGACGGGCGCAGCCGGGTCAGCCGCAGGGTCGCCCCGCGGTCGTCGGCGAGGCGCTTGAACTCGTCGAGCTGGCCGACGTTGTCGCGGGTGACCACGACGGAGACCTTCGCGTCCCGGAAGCCGGCGGTGGCCAGGTTGTCCAGCGCCCGCACGGCCAGGTCGAACGATCCCGGCCCGCGTACCCGATCGTTGACCTCGGCGGTCGCGCCGTCCAGCGACACCTGGACGTCCACGTAGTCGGTCGCGGCGAGCCGGCGGGCCCGGGGCAGGTCGATGCGCACGCCGTTGGTGGAGAACTTCACCCCGACCTGGTGGTCGACCGCGTAGTCGAGCAGATGCCAGAAGTCCGGGCGGACGGTCGGCTCACCGCCGCCGATGTTGACGTAGAAGACCCGCATCGCCTGGAGCTCGTCGATGACCGCCTCGCACTGCGCGGTGCTCAGCTCGCGCGGGTCACGCCGGCCCGACGCCGACAGGCAGTGCACGCACGACAGGTTGCAGGCGTAGGTCAGCTCCCAGGTCATGCAGATCGGCGCGGTCAGCCCGCGCTCGAACCGCTGCACGAGGGAGACGGGGGTGCGGTCGGTGCCGGCGGTCATCCGGTTTCTCCCACGGGGTCGCGATGGCGGATGACGTCGGCCTCGGCGAGACCGCGCAGCGCCCGGACGTAGGCGGCCCACTGCCCGGTCGGCACACCCGCCCTGGTCAGCGCGGTCCGGACATCAGGCGCGTCGCCCAGACCGCGGACGACGTCCACCAGCTCCCGGCGCTTGAGGAAGATCAGCCGTCGGTTCCCGAAGTGGTAGGCCAGCGCCCCGAACGGCTCGGGGCGCAGCGCCACCGACCGGGACAGCTCCCACGCCTCGTCGAGGACCTCGGAGATGACCGGCGGCCGGCCGCCGGTCACGGTGTCAGTAGACACCGCACATGCCGTCGATCGACACCTCCTCGATCAACAGCTCCTCCTCGACCGACGGCTCCTGGGCCGACGGCCGAGCCACGGCCTCGTCGACCGGCCCGGCGCTCTCCCCGACGGACCCGCCCGCTCCGGCGAGCGCGGTGTTTCCCCGCACGATGCCTCCTCCGCTCGCGGCCCCCTCCTGGTGAGGAGCCGCCCTCCACGACATGTGGGGCACATTAATGGCACTCGGGGCTGAAATGAAGCCCTGTCCGGAAAACGGGTGACCCGCTCCCGCGGTCGCCGTCAGGTCCAGATGGTGGGTGACCCGCGCGGTCCGCCGGCCGGACGTCCCTTGACGTACGGATCCGGCTGGCACTAAACACCTGTCAGGTACGGGGTCGGCGGTGCGTCACCGCCACCTCGAACAGGGATGCGAGGAGATCATGTCCGACGTCTCGATGATCATCGGCGGGGAGCGTCGGGCCGCCCGGTCGACGTTCGGGGTGGTGAACCCGGCGACGGGCGAGGTCCACGCCCAGGCTCCGGACTGCACCGCGGAGCAGCTGGACGAGGCGTTCGACGCCGCGGCGAAGGCCTTCGTCGGCTGGCGCGCGGACGAGGACGCGCGCCGGGCCGCCCTCGCCGCGGCCGCGGATCGACTCACGGCCGCGGCGGACCGGATCGGCCCGGTCCTGACCGCCGAGCAGGGCAAGCCGCTGAAGTCGGCGAAGCGGGAGGCGTTCGGAGCGAGCCACTGGCTCAAGTACTTCGCCCAGCTGGAGATACCACGCGAGGTCATCCAGGACGACGCCCGGGCCCGCGTCGAGGTCGTGCGCCGTCCGGTGGGGGTCGTCGCGGCCATCACCCCCTGGAACTTCCCGATCATGCTGGCCACCTGGAAGATCGCGCCCGCGCTGCTCGCCGGGAACACGATGGTGCTCAAGCCGTCACCGTTCACCCCGCGCAGCACCCTGCTGATGGCCGAGATCCTCAGCGAGGTGTTCCCGTCGGGCGTGCTCAACGTCGTCTCCGGGGGAGACGAGCTGGGCAGGTGGATGACCTCGCACCCCACCCCGCGCAAGATCAGCTTTACCGGGTCGACCGCGACCGGCAGGCACATCGCCGCCGCGGCCGCCCCGGACCTCAAGCGCCTCACCCTGGAGCTCGGCGGCAACGATCCCGCGATCCTGCTCGACGACGTCGACCCCGCCGCCATCGTGGAGAAGCTGTTCCGGGGCGCCTTCGACAACAGCGGGCAGGTCTGCTCCGCCATCAAGCGCGTCTACGTCCCCGAGGCGCTGCACGATCAGGTCGTCGACGCCCTCGCCGCCCGGGCCGCGGCGGCCCGGGTCGGTGACGGGATGGATCCGGACACCGAGCTCGGGCCGGTCCAGAACCGGCCACAGTACGAGCGGGTCGGCGAGCTCGTGGCCGACGCGCTGGCGGGCGGCGCGACCGCGGTGACGGGTGGGGCCCCGGTCGGCGGCCCCGGCTACTTCTTCCAGCCCACCGTGATCACCGGGGCGGTGGAGGGCACCCGCCTCGTCGACGAGGAACAGTTCGGCCCGGTGCTGCCGATCCTTCCGTACCGAGACGTCGACGAGGTCGTCGCCCGGGCCAACGCGACGTCCTTCGGCCTCTCGGGCTCGGTGTGGTCCGCCGATCCCGAGCGGGCCGGTGCCGTGGCCGAGCGCCTGGAGTGCGGCACCGCCTGGGTCAACGCCCACGTCGCCCTCGGGCCCCAGCAGCCTTTCGGCGGGACGAAGTGGAGCGGCCTGGGAGTGGAGAACGGCCCCTGGGGGCTGGCCGGCTACACCGACCTCCAGGTCCAGTACCGCGCCAGGGGCTGAGGCCGCCGCGCGCGCCGTACCGAGGGCGCCGTACCGAGGGGCGGGGCTGGGCCGGCTCGCGGGCTCAGCCGGCCAGCTCGCGCAGCAGGTCCCGGGTGCGCTTCAGCGAGCCGCGCACGTCGTCGCCGGCCGGGACGACGTGCGCGTGGATGTCGGTGGCGCCGGCGTCGAGCAGCGCGCGCAGCTGCGCTTCGACCGATGCCTCGTCGCCGACGATCGCGGCCGCGGCCGGGCTGTCGACGCCGCCGATGGCCAGGATCCGCCGGTAGGCCGGCGAGTCCGCGTACATGACCGAACCGGCGGCCACGGCGGACCGGGCCTCCTGCTCGTCGTCGTGCACCACGACCGGCAGGCCCGCGACAATGCGCGGCGCCGGCCGGCCCGCGGCCTTCGCCGCCGCGGTGACGCGCGGTTCGACGTGGCGCTCGATCGCCGCCGCCGGGGCCATCCACAGGATCGCGCCGTCCGCGTTCTCGCCGGCCACCCGCAGCATCCGCGGTGACAGCGCCGCCAGCAGCACCGGGACCGGGTGCGCGGCCTGGACGGTTCCGGCCGGGGCGCGCGTCGTCCAGTCCTGGCCGGTGAAGTCCACGGCTTCGCCGCGCAGCAGGGCGGTGAGGATCCGCAGGTACTCCTCGCTGCCGCGGCCCGGATGGTCGTAGGACAGGCCGTAGCGGCCGCGGATGTTGGCCTCGTGCGACGGACCCAGCCCGAGGGTGAGTCCCGGCCGGCCCATCGCCGCGACCACGGAGGCGGCCCGCTGCGCCTGCAGCAGCGGGTGGCACGGGTAGGTCTGCAGCACGGCCGTACCGAGCTCGATCGTCGAGGTCTCCCGGCCGGCGAGCGCCATGGCGACCAGCGGGTCACCCTGCACGAGGCTCGCGTACCACAGCGAGTGGAAACCCTCGGCCTCGGCCCGGCGGGCCTGCTCGATGATCTTTTCCGGGGTGGAGGCGCCACCCGTCAGACCGATACGCATTCATCACTCCGGGCAGTCGACGTGGAATCGCTCACGAGGCCGCGGCGCGGCCTCCGTCCCGGACGTGCGCGCCGAGCGGGGCCCGTGGCGGATGTTGAACGGAAGTTCAGCATGGTGGTGTGCCGCCGTCAACCAGAACCCCGCCTCCGGGACGGGCGGTCCGTCGGCGGGCGGGCGTCACGGTTCGCTGCCGGCCTCCGTCGAGGGCTCGTAGCGCCGCAACAGCTGTTCGACGAGGGCCAGCGCCTCGGGGTGGCCATCGGTGATCCCGAGCATGTCCTCGGCCACGAAGCCCCGGCTGACGACTCCGATCATGAACAGGATGAGGGTGGGCGAGACCTGGGCCGGGTCGATTCCGCACTCCTCCAGCCGGCTGGCGAGAAGTTCGGTCTGAAGGAGCCGGAACTGCTTCGCGTACTGCGCGATCTCCTGGCGGATGCTCTTGCGGTGGTTCGCGAGGGCCATGAACTCGGTCAGCAGCGACGTGCCGGCGGGCTCGACGCTGGACTCCCACAGCCCCCGCAACGGCCGCGGTGAGGTGAGGACACGTCGCTGGCGTTCCAGGTTCTTCTCGGCGCCGCGCCGGAAGAGGGCGAGGAAAAGATCGTCCAATGTCGGGAAGTAATAGTGGATCAGTGCGGGGGTGACGCCGGCCGCGCTGGCCACACTGCGTGAGCTCACCGCGGCGTAGCCCTCGTTCAGTATGAGTCGTTCGGTGACGTCGAGCAGCAGCGCGCGCGTCTTCGAGCTCTCGGTGCCGGTCCGGCGTGGCGTGGGCATGCCCTCATTCTGGTTGACGCCGGCGCGGGGTCCTGTTGAACTTCTGTTCAGTGTGGCGTGTCGGTGCGGCGTGCGGCGAGTCTCACCGGTTCCGCCGACCCGCCCTTCTCACCGGCGGTCGTTGGTGAAGAGGAAGGCCTGGGCGAGGGGGCCGCCGCCGCCGGTGACGAGGCCGACCTCGGCGTCGGTGACCTGCCTGACACCGGCCTGGCGGCGTAGTTGGAGGAAGGTCTCGTAGGCCAGGCCGAAGCCGAGGTAACGGCCCTCCGAGAGCTGCCCGCCGGAGGTGTTGAGCGGCAGGTCACCGGTACGGGCGATGCGTTTGCCGCCCTCGACGAACGCCCCCGACTCGCCGCGGCCGCAGAAGCCGAGTGCCTCGAGCCAGAGCAGGACGAAGATGCTGAACCCGTCGTAGAGACCGGCGACGTCGACGTCGCCGGGCCGCAGCGAGGTACGTGACCACAGCTGCTCGGCGGCCTTCGTCGCGGCCATGACGTCGAAGTCCGGCCAGAACTCCCAGCTGGAGGTCATCGGCCGGCCGCCGCCGAGCGCCTCGAAGAACACGGGCCGGTCGACGTCGCGCCGGTGGTCGGCGGGCGAGACGACGAAGGCGATCGAACCGTCCGCCGGGATGTCGCAGTCGAACAGGCACAGCGGCTCGCTGATCATCCGGGCCGCGAGGTAGTCGTCGATCGTCATCGGGTCGCGGTAGACCGCGTCCGGGTTGTCCGCCGCGTTGCGCCGGTCGTTCACCGCGACCCAGCCGAGCTGCTCCCGGGTGGTGCCGTAACGGTCGACATGGTGCTGGGCCCACAGCGCGGCGAACTGCACCGGCGAACCCACCCCGTAGGTCGTCTTCCACGGCGCGGCCCCGGCGCCGGCCATCACGGCCGGGCGGCGCCCGGCACCCTGGCTGGTCGCCTCGGCGACGGTCCGGTAGACCAGCACGTGCCGGGCGAGGCCCGTGGCCACCGCGTGGGCGGCGATACCGAGGATGCCGATCACGTTGGCGCCGTCGCCGCAGCCGAGGATCCACGACAGGTCCAGCCGCAGCAGGGTGTGCAGGTCGCCGACCCGGGGGCCACCGAAGCCGTGCGGGGCCGGGTGGTCGGGCCAGGAGGTGAGCCCGTCGATGTCGCGCGGGGTGAGACCCGCGTCCGCGATCGCCGCGAGGCAGGCGTCCAGGGTCAGCTCGAGCGCGGGCCGGTTCAACCGCCGCCCGCACGCGGACCGCCCGATACCGGACACGATCGCCCGCCGCTCGATGTTCCCGGGATCGGCGCTCACGCGATCCACGCTTCCACGGCCTGCCCCTGCCCAGCCTGCCCCTGCCCGGCCGGCCGGAACATCGGTACGAACACGTCCCCTCGCTGTTCGAAGGTCACCTCGNCCTCCATGCCGGTGCTGACCGCTTCGACGTCGCAGTCGACCACGTTGGTCAACAGGTGCAGATCGGGCTGCTCGGCGAGCACCACCCGGGCCACGACGTAGGGCGGCTCGTAGCCGGGGATCCACGGGCGGCGGACGACCGTGTAGGTCACCAC
>NZ_KB891268.1 GCF_000373365.1 Parafrankia discariae | reverse complement strand
ACTCCGGGATCGGCCTGCTCACTCCCGCGACCGTCCACCACGGCCAGGCCGAGACCGTTCAGGCCGCCCGCGCCGAGGTCCTCGCCGCCGCCTACGCCACCCGACCAGACCGGTTCGTCCGCCGCCCACCAGCACCACCACCGCTGCCGACACCAGCCTGGATCAACCCACCCGAACAGACCCCAAACCAGCCAGGCACCACCACAGAACAACCAGCTCAATAGTTCCTACAAGATCTTGCCTCGATCAGGTTGACGGGTTCCGCTGGGGGGGATCCGATGTCGTTGGAAGTGAAAGATCTTGGAGCAACGTCTGGCGGGCGCCAGAACGACTTTTAATTTGCCGCTTTCGAGGTGGCCCTCCGCTCCGTGCCGTATGAGACTGTCGTCCGAAGCCGGGTGACGGCGGCTCGTGATCGAGGCGTGACCCGTATCGTCCTCCTCGTGGTTGAGGTTCCGGGTCGTGTTCCCGCAGCGTGACAGCCATCGGCTTCCCGCCGGATCTGGCCCGTGTTGCGTGGTCTTGCGTCAGCCACGGGCCGATGATCGTCGGTGTCGGTGGCTGCCGTCGTCCGACCTTGTCCGGAGTGTGCCTATGGTGGGGCGGTGCGCGAGCGAGGGGTTTTCGACGCGGGTGCGCTGCTGACGGCGATCGAGCAGGCGGCCCCGCCGATGCGGTGGACGTGCTGGCGACACGCCTTCAGGACGATCTGGGAGCGCTTGGAGCATCGTTCCTGATCGCCGACTACTCCAGCGATGTCCTCGCCCGGTTCTCCACGGCGCGCGGCGGCCGGACGGTCATGGAGTGGGTGTCGGTGCGCGGCACGCCTCAGGGGCAGGTGCTGCGTACCCAGCGCCCGACGCTGCACCACGGCGACGAGCAGGTGGTTGTCATCGCGCCGGTCACCGCGCGCGGTGAGGCGATCGGCGTGATCGAGGTCGCCTTCCCCGCGGCCGACGGGAGCGCTGATGCGGCACCAACTGGATTCTCCGCCGCAGGTTATCTGGATCATCTGACGGCCGAGATTTCGCAGGCTGCGCACCTGTTCGCGTACACGGTCGTGCTGAACCGGCGCTACACCGACCTGTTCGAGTGGGGACGGCGTTCGGTGCCCCTCGAGCTCGCGGCCGAGATCCAGCGCAGACTCCTGCCGGACTCGTTCACCTGTGAGAGTGCGCAGGCGACGATCGCCGGCTGGTTGGAGCCGGCGGCCTCCGTCGCGGGAGACACCTTCGACTACTCCTTCGGACGGGCCGACCTGTACCTGTCGCTCACCGACGCGATGGGCCACGGACTGGCCGCCGCCATCCTGGCAACCTTGACGGTCAACGGCCTGCGCAACGTTCGCCGGGAACCGGACCCGCGGCCGCGGGGTCTGGCGGCGATGGCCGACCACGTGAACACGATGATGGTCAAGCACTCCGACCTGGAGCAGTTCGTCACCGGTCTGCTGTTCCACATCGACCTGCCGACCGGTGTGGTGCGCGCCGTGAACGCCGGCCATATCCCGTTCTACCTGCTGCGAGATGACGTGGTCGAGGAGATCGGCTGGCCGCCGGACCCCGCGTTCGGCATGTTCGCCGGGCATGTCTATACCGTCCGTCAGCTTCAGCTGCGCCCGGGGGACCGTCTGCTGTTCGTCACCGACGGCATGGTCGACCGCAACGCAGCACGGATTGACCTGCCCGCGCAGCTGGCGGCGAACAGGCGGCTGCATCCCCGGGAACTCGTCCAGCACCTGGCCAGGCTCGTGCTCGATGCCTGCGGCGGCGCCTTGCAGGACGATGCGACAGTGATGTGCCTGGACTGGCATCAACGCAGTGGTCTCCAGCGCCAGGTCGGCAGCGGAGCGGACCTCGACCGTGCCTCCACCCCCGAAGAGTGACAGCATCATCGGCGGGGGCGATGGGCAGCTTCCCGGACCAGGACCGTCCTGGTCACATTCGGCATCCTTCATCCCCGCCCCAGACCGCACTCAACGGGTGCCGCATTTAATTAGGCGTGACGCGGAGAGCATGACACCGCGGTCCCCGTCACGGTCTTCGGGTGTGATCCGCGCAGCCCGGCCCCTTGCCCCGATAGACCCCTGCGCAGGACGGAAGTGACCCGGCCTCGCTGGGTCACGACGGGTAGGTGCCTCAGGGTCCGGGCCGCGGGACAGCGTGCGGTTCGCCGATATCAACGGTGACGGTCGGGATAACTATTTGGTGGTCGGCGCGCAGGGCCAGGCGAACGCCTGGCTCAACGTTGTCGGTGGCAGCAGTGCTGTGTCCTGGCAGTCCGCGGGTGAGATCGCCCGTTGACAGCCTCAGGTGTCGACCTCCCCAGCTCGATGATCACCTTCGCGGACATCGACGGCGATCACCGGGACGACTACCTGGCGGTCAACGACCATGGCCGGATCTGGGCCTGGCGGAACAACTGCGGTGGCGGTGGCTTGTCCTGGGTCGTCCAGGGTGAGATCGCCACCGGTGTCGGCGCGGCCCGCAACCAGGTCTTCCTCACCGATCTCAACGGCGACCGCCGCGACGACTATCTGGTCTCCTCTACCACCGGTATGGTCGCGGCTTGGAGCAACAACGGCCAAGTCCGCAAGGGCTGACCCTGTTGGGCTCCAGAATCCGGGTGCGGTCTGTGAGCTGCTCTTTTGCAGCCCGGGTGATCGTCTGTGGAGGTCTTCAGGCGGCGTTGTGGTACTCGTTGATCAGCCCGCCGAGGATGCGTGTGCGACGGACGGTGGACCCCGGGGTCGGGGTGACCACGGGTGGTGAGTCGGGCGGGTGCTGGCCGAGGGAGCGGCGAGGCCGGTGGGTGTTGAAATGCTCGGCGTAGCTGGTGAGGACGGCGGTCAGGTGCCGTTCGGAGACGATCAACAGCCTGTCGGTGCATTCCCGGCGGGCGCTGCCGACCCAGCGTTCCGCGATCACGTTCGCCTGCGGGCACTGTGGCGGTGTACGCACCACGTCGATACCGGCTCCGGCAAAGACAGCATCGAAGGAAACCGTGAACTTCGTGTCGCGGTCACGGATGAGGAGCCGGAACCGGTGGCCCCGTTCCTCGAGATCCATCAGCAGGTTCCGCGCACGCTGAGTGACCCACGCCGCGGTCGGGTGCTTTGTGACCCCGAGGACGTGGACACGGCGGGTGGCGTGTTCGACGACGAAGAGCACGTAGATCCGTTGGAGGAACGCGGTGTCCACGGTGAAGAAATCGCAGGCGAGGATGCCGGAGGCCTGGGCGCGCAGGAACGTGCGCCAGGAGGCGTCGGCCCGCCGCGGCGCTGGGTCGACACCGGCGCGGTGCAGGATCCGCCAGACGGTGGCGACCCCGACCGAGTAACCCAGCCCGACGAGCTCGCCTTGGATCCTGCGGTGGCCCCAGGTCGGGTTCTCCCGCGCGAGGCGCAGGACCAGCTCGCGGATCTCCCGGCGGACCGGNGGCCGCCCGGGCGACTTCCGTGGGTAGGTCCATTGACGTGCGAGGAGCTCCCGGTGCCAGCGCAGCACGGTGGCCGGGGTGACGAAGAAGCTGTCCCAGCGGGCCCGGGGTAACAGCCGGGACAGGGCTGCGAGGATCACCCGATCCGCCGGTTCCAGCGCCGGACGGTTCACCTGCCGTCGTAACACCGCCACCTGGTGTCGCAGGACGAGGAGCTCGACGTCCTTCGCGGTGTCCCCGCGGACCCGGAGCAGCATCAGTCCGAGAGCGTTGCGTGTCAGGGCGTAGAACAGGGACCACACCATGACCATCCAGCCTGCCCGACACGGGCCCCGCCCGCAGGCAAACGCGCAGGTCACCGCCCAAATCGGAGTTCTGGAGCCCCACAGGATCACAGCGACCCGCATCGACCGGCTGGTACCACGCTCCCCCGTCAGGTCAAGATCACCGATCTGGGCGTGGTGGGTACGCAGCGCCACCGCGATCATGCCCCATTCGCCGCCCAGCGAACGCTGCCGCGGCCCGGCCGCCGGCGAGAGCCGTTCGGTCAGCTGGGCAAGACGATCCCCCACCCGCTGGGGCACACGAGCGATCCGATCCAGGACCGGTGAGCCACACCACAGCCGCAGGTCGGCGTCGTACACCGCCACCGCGACCGGCAGCTCGCCGGCGGGTACCCCCGCGGACACCCACTCCAGCAGCGCGGTGTGCTCCCCGGCGGTCTGCGCGGTGACGTCCAGGATCGTCCCGGTGTTGCCGACCACCACGCCCGCCGCGTCCCGTAGGACGGTCGCTCTGATCTGAACCCGCCGGTAGCTGCCGTCCCGGGTCCGGCAGCGGGTCTCGTGATGACAGCGATCGACACCCCCCGCGACCACACCCCTGAACAGCGCGACCGTGGCCTCCACCTCGTCCGGGTGGACATAGTCCAGGAACCGGGCACCCAGACTGGCCACGACACCGAAGCCGGTCAGAGCCGTCCACGCCCGGTTCAGATACGTCCAGCAACCCTGCGCGTCGGTCCGGAACACCACCTCGCCCAACGAATCCAGCAGATCCCCAGCATCGCAACAGCCACCCGTGCCCCCGCCGTGGCCGGCCCCGGTCCGGCGCGGATCCCGGCGCCGCGTGGCTCCCCTCGAACAGACGTCATCGACGGCCCCCTCCCTCGCGACAGCGGATCCCCCACCCGCCTCCGCGGGCCGGCACGGCCCTAGGGCCTCTGGGGCCGAGGAACCGGCTGAGCAGCGACCGACGGCCGTACCTGGAGAATCCGACACAACCTCAGGTGCTTCGTGTCACACAGCGACACGTCCCAGCACCAGCAGCCCCCTGACCTGCTCGTTCCGGCCATCACCGGGCTGTGCACCTGCACAGATCACATCTATGCGGCACATGCAGCCGCCGTCCACAGCTGCAGGACGGCGGACCACACACGGCCACAACCGGCCGGATTCGGTGGACCTGCGTGGTTTAGCCTGTGGCTGTGCCGACAACCCGCCGCCTGCAGGCCTGTGTGGTGGGGGCGATGGTTGTCGTCCTGGCCGGGTTGCTCGGTGTGGGCGGCATGGGCCGGCTGGATCTGTGGGCGGAAGGGTCCGCCCGAGCCGTTCCGGCGACGGCGTCGATCGTGTCCCAGCCGGTCCGCGGCGAGGTCAATTCTGCGTCGCTGGGCCGCGGCTCGCACTGGGCGGGGTGGCATCCCCGCGTCGGCCCTGACGATCTCGGTCTTGCCGCCGGGCCTGCTCTGTTCGTCTTTGCGGGATTCTTCCTGGGATCACGGGATGCGCGGTCACCTCGGTGGTCGCCCGGTCCGGCCGGCGCATCGGGCGCACGCGGCCCACCGGGCTCGGCGTACCGGAAATAGCGAGGCCGCTCGCGCGTCGGGCTGCCGCATCCACCGGTTGATCGTCGGCGCCCGCGCGCACCGCCGCGCCAGGACTCGATTCCTCGACGCCGCGTCCTTTTCAAGCTGCCCTGCCTGCCACGGGCATCAGAACGTGAGCTCCACGGTGAGACACAGGTTCCTCATGTGATCCCACCCTGTGTGCGCGTTCCTCGGCCGGCGGCCCCGATCCCGAGAACAAGGTAGATGGATCATGAAGGTTGACGAGACAGGGCTTCCCGGAATCGGGCTGCGCCACGACTTCTCCACCCGGGCCGGACGGCGCGTCGGTGTCGTCTCCCACCACAGCGGACGCCGCGTGCTGGTCCTCTACGACGAACACGACCCGGACACCTGCGTCGAGTCGATATCCCTGACCGTCGAGGAGAGTGACGTGCTGTCCGAACTGCTCGGAGCCCCGCACATCGTGGGAAAGCTCGCTGATCTGAGCCAGGCGTTCGCCGGACTGGTCGGCGAACAGATCCCGATCCTTCCCGGGTCGCCCTACGCGGGGCGTCTCCTCGGGGACACCCAGGCCCGGACCCGCACCGGCGCGTCGATCGTGGCCGTGGTCCGTGACCAGCAGGTCCTCGCCTCCCCCCGGCCCGATTTCCGATTCCAGGCCGAGGACGTGGTCGTCGTCGTCGGGACCCCGGAGAACACCGTGGCCGTCGGTGAACTCCTGCGTTCCGGCTGACCGGCCGGCGACCCTATGCACACCTCAACATCGATCTTCCTCGAACTGGGCGTGGTCCTGTTCTCCCTGGGCGTGCTCGGACACGTCGCGACCCGGTTCGGTATCTCACCGATCCCTTTCTACCTGCTCGGCGGCCTCGCGTTCGGACACGGCGGGCTGCTACCCCTCGGGGCGAGTGAGGAGTTCATCGAGGTCGGCGCCGAGATCGGTGTCGTTCTCCTCCTCCTCACCCTCGGACTGGAATACACCGCCGACGAGCTGCTCTCCGGCCTTCGCCGCAACGCCCCAGCAGGCGGCCTCGACCTGGCCCTCAACGCCGCCCCCGGGGTCGCCGCCGCGTTCCTGCTCGGCTGGGGATGGCGCGCCGCGGTCGTGCTCGGCGGCGTCACCGCCATCTCCTCCTCGGGAATCATCGCCAAGGTCCTCGGCGACCTCGGCCGGCTCGGGAACCGCGAAACCCCCGTCGTGCTCTCCGTGCTCGTCATCGAGGACCTGGCGATGGCGATCTATCTGCCCATCCTCACCGCGCTTCTCGCGGGCCAGACCGTCGCGCGGGGGTCGTTGTCCCTCGCCCTCGCGCTCGCTGCCATGGTCACGGTTCTGTTCCTCGCTCTGAAACACAGCGCCAAGGTCACCCGGCTCGTGTTCAACCCCACCTCCGACCGCAACGACGAGATCATCCTGCTCCGCGCCCTCGGTCTCGCGCTCCTCGTCGCCGGCGTCGCGCAGCAGCTGCAGATCTCCGCCGCGGTCGGCGCGTTCCTCGTCGGCATCGCCCTGTCCGGACCCGTCGCCGAAGGCGCCCGGGAAGTCCTGGCCCCCCTACGCGACCTGTTCGCCGCGGTGTTCTTCGTGTTCTTCGGCCTGCAGACCAACCCCGAACAGATCCCCCCAGCGCTGCTCACCGCGCTCCTGCTCGCCGCCGCGGGCGTGGTCACGAAAACCGCGACAGGCTGGTGGGCGGCACGCCGAGCCGGGATCGCCACCATGGGCCGCTTCCGCGCGGGCACAGCCCTCATCGCCCGCGGCGAGTTCTCCATCGTCATCGCCGGCCTCGCCGTCGCCGCCGACGTCGAACCACGACTAGGACCCCTCGCCGCCAGCTACGTCCTACTCATGGCCGTCATCGGACCCATCGCAGCCCGCCTCAGCGAACCCGCCACCCGAGCAGTGATCAAACGACGCCGACCCACACCAGCTCACAGGCCGCCGCCCCAGCCAGAGCACCGGGACCAGCCCACACCACCCGCACCACCAACCCCGACACACTCCGGCTCCCACCACACCCTGCCGGATATTCCGTATAACACCGCTGCGGCACCCGAACCGCATCTCACCCCTGAGCCTCGCGAAGACGAGGCGAAGCTGGTACGACGCGACCGATGACGGCGAGCACGAACCGCTCCGCGTAAACGTTCGCGCGGTGACTTCTAGGCGGAATCCCCTAGCCTCGGGCTTTCACCGGGCTGATCGTCTGTTGGGTGGGGATAAACGAGAAAGTGCTCCTGAGCAGGGAAAATCGGGCTTGTCGAGGGCCTGATCCATCCCGTATCAAGGAGCACCTTCGCGGTGAAGCCTACCGGTGTCTACCCGTCTGTCCCCATCGACGCCGCCGGGCGTGGTGTCGTGTCGTCGGCGGGTGCGCTACTGCTGACCGAAACTGTCCGGGTGTCCGGGCTGGGGGCCGCACTGTCCGAGGCGCTCGCGCCGTGGCGTGCGCCGACCGCGACCCATGATCCGGCGAAGGTGCTCACCGATCTCGCGGTCAGCCTCGCGCTCGGCGGGGACTGCCTGGCCGACATCGGTCTGCTGCGCGTCGAGCCGGAGCTGTCCGGCCCGGTGGCGTCGGATCCCACGGTGTCACGGACCGTCGACCGGCTGGCGGACGATGTCGACCGGGTGCTGGCCGGGGTGTTCCGCGCAGTGGCGGCCACGCGGGAACGGGTGTGGGCACTGGCCGGGGCACACGCCCCGGACCAGACGGGTCCGGTCCGGTCGGCGGGCGCGTCGAGATGTCCGGCGACCGTATCCGGATCACCACCCTTCAGCCGGGCCGCCTGTTGTCAGTCGCGGGCGATCTCCTCGCAGCCCTCCCGTCCGGCCTGCTGCCGGCCGCTGCTCCCGCCGGGCGTGCCGGCCTGCGGGAGCTCGCGGACATCCTCACGGCCGAAGGCATGACGGTCGAGATCGACGGACCGGCCGGCCGGCTTGTCACCGTCGGGGCCACTGTCGACTCCCACATCGGGGGTCTGGCCATGGGCAGCCGTCAGGTGGAACCGAACATCTCCGCCGCGCTGCCCGGTCTCAGGCGCGCGACCGGCCGGGCCGCCGCGGTGGGATGCGTGGCGCTCGTCGCGTCCGTGGCCGGGCTCGCGGCCCGCGGATGGTTCCGCCGGCACGCCTGATGGCCCCGAGACCGTGGCGGAAGGAGTGCAGGATGGTGGTCACCCGAGGGCGGAGGCGACGACTCGGATGGGGTGGAGGGTCGCGGTCACTCGTTCCGTGCCGGGGAGGTTGAGCATTGCCTCGTCGACGCCGTAGTGCTTGGCGAACAGCGGGAGCAGCTCTTTACCCGGGTCGGGGGTCAGCTCGACGTCGGCGCGGATCTCCAGGGCGCGGAGAGGGTTGGCCGGGTCGAGGATGAACAGGCTCGCGACGGGGTTGCGTAGCAGGTTCTTGTACTTCTGCCGAGTAGTGATCATGGATGTTCGCAGAATCGACCCGCGGAAGAGGTACCAGACCGCGGTCGATTGCGGCCGGCCGTCCGCGCCGACAGTGGTCAGGACTGCGGTCAGGGGCTGGGTGAGCAGGTCCAGGTGCGAAGCCGGGATCTCGGCCTGCGCCGGTCTTGTCATGGGGCGATGAACTGGAGGTCGAGTTCTACCTTGATCTTGTCGCCGAGGGCGAGCTTGCCGGCGCCGAGGGGCATGTTGAAGTCGATGCCGTAGTCACTGCGACGGATCTCGGTGGTCGCGGCGAACCCGGCCCTGGTCCGGTTGTCCGCGGGATGGACATCGACGCCGTAGAACTCCACCGCCAGGGTCACGGGCTTGGTGATCCCGTTGATCGTCAGGTTGCCGGCGACCTGGTAGTCGTCCTCGTCGGCGGTCACCGACACGGACTGGTAGTGCATGGTCGGGTTGCGTTCGATGTCGAAGAAGTCGGTGGAGCGCAGGTGGGCGTCTCGATCGGCCTGGTTCGTGTTGACCGAGGCCATGTCGATCGTGGCCTCGACGGCTACGTCGGCAAGAGTCTCGCCGATGGTCAGTGTCCCGTTGAACACGTCGAACCGGCCGCGGACGTTGGTGACGCCGAGGTGGCGGACCTGGAAGTAGACACCGGAGTGCGCGGGGTCGATGGGCCAGACGCCGGCGGCCAGCGGCAGCGCGCTGGCTTCGGAGAGTGCTGGCCCTGACGGGTTTGACACGGAGGGAGTTGTCACAGCTGACCTTTCTCGGGAGCGGCTGATGGTTGTAAAAGTATAGTTGCCGCTGAAAATATAGCAACTGTCGAGGGTCTGTTGACCGCGGGTACCATGAGCGGATGGAGCCATCGGAGCGAGACGCGGTGAGCTGTCACGTGCTGACGCCGGTCTTCGCTCTGCTCGGCAAGCGCTGGAGTGGTCTGATCATCGGCACGCTCCTGGCCGGCCCCGCACGCTTCTCCGAGATCTCCAAGTTGGTGCCCGGTGTCACCGAGCGGATGTTGTCGGGACGGTTGAACGAACTCGTCCAGGCCGGTCTGGTGGCGCGCGAGGTGATCGAGGGCCCGCCGGTCGGCGTCCGCTACCGGCTCACGCCGCGCGGTGAGGCGCTGCGTCCCGCCCTGGCCGAACTCGAACGCTGGGCGACTGAACATCTGGTGATAGACACCGACCACGACCCGCCCGGCACCCGAACAGAGCCGGCGGGAAGGTAGAGGCTGCGGCCTTGCCCGCCAGGGGTGCGAAGCCAGTCGTTCGCGGTGCGGGGGAGATCGTCGGACGGCGGCCCGTTGCGCGATCCTGATGCCCGCGAAGGTGATTGACTGCTTCGCCTGGGCCCGACGTGGGCTGGTAGACCTGGGCGGGGTCGAGGGCGAGGTTGGCCTTGGCCTGGGCGGACAGGGCGTCGGCGATGACCTCGGAGTGGCCGGCCTCGATGCCGTCGAGGGTGGCGCGCACGACGTCGGCCGGGTCGTTCTTGTCCACCTCCACACCCGCACTCATGTCGGTGTCCGTCGGGCCGAGGATGAGCCCGGTGACCTGCGTGTTCTGAGAGGCGAGTTCGAGGCGGACGCTGTTGGTCAGGCTCCAGGCGGCCGCTTTGGCCGCGCAGTAGGAGCTGGTGTGTTCGCTGGGGGCCCAGGCGCCTGCCGACAGCACGTTCACGATCGCCCCACCCCCACCTGCCCTCAGAATCGGGGCGAAGACGCGGATCATGTTCAGCGGGCCGTAGTAGTGGGTGTCCATCTCCAGCCGGATCATGTCCATGTCGCTGGTCGTCAGGTTGGTGAACGTCGCGACGCCGGCGTTGTTGACCAGCAGGGTCACGTCGCCGGCGGCTTTGGCCGCGGCGGCGATGGAGGCCGGGTCGGTGATGTCCAGGGAGAGCACCTCCGCCCCCGGTACGTCGACGCTGTCGGGACGGCGCGCGGTGGCGTACACCTTGGCCGCACCACGTTGCAGGAGCTGGTCGGCGAAGTGGCGGCCCAGCCCGCGGCTGGCGCCGGTGACGAGGGCCACGGAGCCGGCGATCTGCATGTCAGACATCCTTTGCGGGAGAGAAGCGGAAGAGCGGCATCAGCAGCGCCCGATCGTCGAGCCAACCGGGTACGCGGGCGCGTGGCGGGGGCAGAGCCCCGGCGCGGGAGCGGGTCAAAGGGCGTGGGGTCCGAATCGGCCCCACATCACGACCGCCGCGAGGATGAGTAGCACCGCGTTGAACGCGATGGCCGCCGGCTCCTTGCGGCGGGCGTGGAGACCCATGGCCAGGACCATGATCACCGCGAGGCCGGTGGCGGCCAGCGGGGTGAGCACGGTGGCGATGTCGAAGGCACCTGGGAGAATCAGGCCGAGGGCACCGGCGAACTCGACGGCACCGATCAGACGCACCACCGGGGTCGACACATCGCTCACCCACGGCAGCTGGGGAATGAGTTGCTCGCGGGACCGGGTGGACTTCAGGACGCCGGCGACCGCGAACGCCGCAGCCAGCAGGCCCTGCACGATCCACAGGAACACGTTCATCGGGCGGGGCCTTCTCTCCGAGATCACGCCGCGGCGCGATCAGGGTTCGACGAAGGGCGGATCAGGGCAGCCGGTGCGGTGTCAGCGGCTGAAGACACGCTCGGCCGCGTCGCGGTGGGTGGTGTGCAGCTCCCAGTAGACGGGGGAGATCTCCTCGGGCTGGGCCACCGGCGCGCCGGGGATGACGGCGGTGCCGATCGACACGTCGATGCCGACGTGGGCGGCCTGGATACCGGCGCCAGCCAGTTCCTTGTGCAGGTTGATCACCCAGTTACGCAGTGCCGCGGCGGCGGCATTGACATTGGCGATCATCGGAACAGGGTCGATCGAGCCGGCTCCGGTGGTGTAGAGCAGGGTGCCCACGCCGGCCTCACGCATCGCGGGCAGCACCGCCTTCGTGGCGGTGATGGCCCCGTACAGCTGGAACCCCATCTCGTGCTGCACATGGGACGGGTCGGTCTCGGACGGACTGGTCAGGATGGTGGAGCCAAGCGTCCCCACCGGGGAGTACTCCAGGACATCGATCCCGCCGAACTGTGCGGCGGCCTCCTCGAGCGCGCCGGTGAGCCCGGCGGGGTCGAGCACGTTCGCGGGGAACGCGGCGGCGGTGATGCCCTCAGCGCCGAGCTTGCCGACGAGCTCGTCGAGCTTGGCGCGGTTGCGGGCGATCAGGGCGACGTCGAAGCCGTGGGAGCCGAAGGTGCGGGCGATGGCCAGACCCAGCTGGGGGCCGGCCCCGACGATGGCGATGGCGGGCATGGTGAACCTTTCGAGAGGCTATATGGATAGGGGTATCCGATTCATGGATCCGGATGGCCCTATCCGGTTTACTCGACCACTGTAGCACGAGAACCGGATAGGCCACTCCGATTCGTTAGGCTGGGGGCATGAACCCCGGGGCCCAGCACACCGACGGCACCGCCGAGCCCGCCGCCCAGCCGTTGCGCAGCGACGCCGAGCGCAACCGGGCGCGGATCATCGCCGCCGCGCGGAAGGTGTTCGGGCGCGACGGCCTCAACGCCTCCATGGCCTCGGTAGCCCGCGAGGCGGAGGTAGGGATCGCCACCATCTTCCGCCGCTTCCCCAGCAAGGAGGAACTCGTCGCCGCCGTCTTCGCCGACCGGATGGACACCTACGTCGCCGCGGTCGCCACGGCCCTGAACCACCCCGATCCGTGGGACGGATTCGCGGGGTTCATCGAGACGGTCTGCGCGATGCAAGCCGCCGACCGCGGCTTCGCCGACATCCTGACCATGACCTTCCCCGCCGCCAAAGCTCTCGAAGCCCGCCGCGCCGAGGCGTACAACGGCTTCCTCGCACTCATCGCCCGCGCCCAGGACAGCGGGCACCTACGCGAGGACTTCACCAGCCGGGACCTGGTCCTCCTACTCATGGCCAACGCCGGCGTCGTCAACGCCACCGGCGACGCCGCACCCGACGCCTGGCGCCGTCTCGTCGCCCTGATGATCCAGTCCTTCCAAGCCCCCGCCCGCGGCCCTCTGCCCGACCCACCCGGGGAAGCCACCCTCTACCAAGCCATGCTCCGCGCCAGCCAGAGCATCACCTCACCCGAACCGGGAAAAGGCAGCTGACGTGGTCAAGCACAGATGATGAGTGATCAGTCGTTTGTCTCAGCGCCACAGGAGGTCAGTGTTCAGGAACCGCCGACAATCTTCCCAGGGTCTGTTGCATTGCGAGATGGCAGGCATGGCTGGGCCCTGTCGAGCGCGTGATCAGATCGCGAAGGTGAGCTCGGTGAACGCGGCAGTCGTGCGTGCGGTTCGGTGTCGATCTCGAGTTCGTAGTGGCCGCGGCGGATGTTCTGGACGAAGGCATGCCCTGCGCTGATCGTCTGGGCGGACCGCAGCCGTTTCAACCCGCGCATCGGCCGGAGCCGTGCTTTCAACCGGCTGTGATCGGATTCGATCCGGTTGTTCTCCCGCGCGGCATCCACATGGCAGGCCTCGGGAACCAGCTCGTCGAGGATCCGCGGGTAGACGGGTGCCTTGTCGGAGGTGACCTCGACCGGCCGACGCCCGTGGGACAGCGCCTGGGCGAAGAACCGGCGGGCGGCGGCCTGGTCGCGTCGGAGGCTGGCGAGGACATCGATGACCTGTCCGTGCTGGTCAACCGCCCTGTACAGGTACGTCCACCGCCCGGCGACCTCGACGTACGTCTCGTCGACGAACCACCTGTCACCAGGACGGTGCCGGCAGGGCCGTGCGGCGTCGATCAGCAAGGGCGTGAAGCGTTGGACCCACCGGTAGATCGTGACGTGGTCAACCTCGATGCCGCGCTCAGCGAGCAGCTCCTCGACGTCCCGGTACGACAGCGCGAACCGTAGGTACCAGCGGACCGCCAGCACGATCACCTCAGGTGGGAACCGGAACCCCGCGAACTCCGATGTCGGAGCCGGTGGACGGGCACGACGTCGACGCATCACTCGATCATGGCTGATCCGCAGCTGGGTGATGGCGGACTTCGCCGATGCAACAGTGCCCCACCGACCACCGAGTTGTAGCGCGCGCCGCCGGCGAACTTCGACAGTTGCGGCGCGGGGCTCTCCACCTCGAGCGCCGGCGGGTGCCGGGCCTGCCCAATTCACGGAGGCAAAAATGCCCGGCACCCGTGGCAGCGGAAGATCAGATTTTTGTCGAAACCGACCGATGGCTATCGCGCAGCCGGGCCATTTTCAGCCGAGCTCGGCCATGATCTGTGGCAGTTCGGTTGTGGGGATTATTCCCGGCGGTGCCGCGACCACGTAAGGAACGGCATTCACCGGACGATGGGCGGTGTAGCGCCCCGAGGCTCGCTCGTCCTTCTCGATCGGCATCGGCAAGTCGATCAGCATGTCGACCGGGGTATCGCCTTCCATCGTGAGGCGCCAACCGTCGCCGCGAAGGTCCCAGGCGGGTTCGACGTCCATCGTCACGAACCAGTTGGAACGAAAGCGCATCAGCGGCCTGCCGTTGCGCAGACCGGTTACCGACATGCGCTGCGCACCGACCGTTCCGGCCGAAATAGTAACTTCACGCAGCTTCGTGTCGTGCCGACACAACGCGATCTCGGCGGAATCCTCGAACCCGTCGATCGGCAGGCCGAGAGCCGAGGCGATCAGGCTGAGCGAGTTCTTGAACACCTCGTCGCGTGCGCTGACGTCGTGCTTGGCAAACTGCTCGGGTGAATCGCCGAAATGCATGCCCTGAGTCAGCATTCCGATCGAGCAGGCTTCGAGGCAATTAGCGAATTCCTCGATTGCGAGGAAATCGAGCCGCCGGGCCAGCGAGGTGACGCAGACGGGGAGAACTTCGGTGATGAAACCGGGGCTGGACCCGGTCGCATGAATGGACGCGCCGCCCGCTCGGCAGGCGGCCTCGACGGCCTCGCGTAAGGCGGGCTCCATCGTCTCGGCGTTGAAGAATTCTGCGCGCGTCGTGACGATGTTGATCCCGTTTTCCAACAGTCGGCAGACGTCGGTAACCTCGGTGCGTTCGGGCATGTAAAGTACGCACTCCGGCCGCAGGGTCAGGATGTCCTCGATATCGCGTGTCGCCGTGACTCCGATCGGGGGTAAACCGCATAGCTCGCCAGCGTCCTTGCCTTCCTTGGCCTGAGAATAAACTCGCACTCCGACCAGCTCCATGTCGCCGTGCTCGATCACTGCGCGCATGGCGTACGCACCGATGGTGCCGGTTGCCCACTGCGCAACTCGGATCGGTCGAGACATCTCCACTGTCATTTCCTTCTCTCGTCCGGGTGGGTCTTCCGCCTGCCCGCAGCTTGGATCTGGGATAGTCGCATCCGACTCGGATGGCCATATTCGCATCGTGGCCCAGGGCTCAATACCGGTTGTACGGCTGACGATGCGCGATCAATTCTGACTTGCCGGGTCCGATCCCGGTCCGGTGAACCGTACGGTCAGGAAATGACGTCGTCGCGGGCCGCGATGATGGTCTGTAGCCGGGTCTGAACGGCATCCGCCGAGTGGTCGTCGGTGAAGACATAGGGACGCCGCCGTTCGATAGCGTCCATGACATTGCGTGCCACGGTAGCTGGGTCGACGGAGCCGATCGGGTTCATTCCTGTGCGGATGCGGCCGGGGAAAACTACGCTGACGCCGACAGATGATCCTACGGCGGCGAGGTCGTCCCGCAGCACATCGGACAGACCGAGGACGCCGTGCTTAGCGACCGTGTACGGCCCGAGCCGGGCCTGCGGGTGGACGGCGGCCATCGAGGCAACGTTCACTACGTGCCCTTGCCGGCCCGTCGCGAGTATGCGTGGCACGAAAGCCCGGACGCCGTGAATCACGCCCCAGAGGTTGACGTCCAAGACGCGATGCCAGTCGTCGAGAGACAATTCCCAGGCAAGCCCTCGGTTGACGATCCCGGCGTTGTTGACCGCGATGTGCAGCCCGCCGAAGCGTGTCACGGCGAGGTCTGCTACCCGTTCGACCGCAGCGGGGTCACGAACGTCGAGCTGTGAGGTCTCGACCACGCCGCCGTGGTCTCGTATGAGGCCAGCCGCGGCCTCGAGAGCGTCGTCGTCGAGATCGGTCAGCAGGACTCGCACGCCGACGACGGCAAGGCTTTTCGCGACGGAGAGCCCTATGCCGCTGGCGGCACCCGTCACGACAGCCACATGATCTTCCATCGGTTTCACGGCAGGAGGCCCGACCGAAAAACGACCAGTGGGTCGCCGCTCGTCTTGCGGCGAGTTGTCGCCGTCCTAGAAGTGCCAAATCGTTCAGATCGAATCATGTGATTTCTCCCTCGATGCCAGCCTTCGGAACGTTCGTCGGGTTTTCCGCCGTAAAATGCGCACCTGCAGATTCGTGGTCGTCCAGCCGTCCTCTGCACCGTAGGCTCTACCGCTGGGGACCTGGCGGAGCGGACACAGAATACACCCGGATGCTCCTAGCCGGAGCTAGAAGGCGGGGGGAGCTTTGAGCATCGCGCCCGCGTCCAGCCGGATGTTCAGACCGGTCATGTATCGCGACTCGTCGCTGGCAAGATATGCGACCAAGGCTGAGACGTCTTCCACCTCGATGTACGGGATAGGCATCGCTTGCATGTTCGGGAATGAGAGCTCGGCGTCGGCCCGCGTCGGATTTTCTAGATCCGGCCGAAACGCCTTGTAGATATCGTCGTTCTGCAACAGACGAGTATTGACGTTGGTCGGATGGATTGCATTGAGCCGGATGAAGTGCGGAGCGAGCTGCAGAGCCAACACCTCGACGTACCGGGCTATCAACTGCTTGGCAATCGCATAGCCGACGCCACCCGGCGAACCCATCGCGTCCGTCGTTCCTTTGATCATCCCTGCGGTCGAGCCGGTGACGATGATCGACGAACCGTCTCCCAGATACGGCAAGGCCACTGCCACTGTGTTCTGGACACCGACGAAGTCCACGTCCACCGCGTCGATGAAGCTGCTACAGGTCGTCTCGTCCTGCAGGGGGCAGATTCCGGCGTTCGCGCACACCACGTCCAACCGCCCGAACTCGGCGAGGCCTCGGTCGACGGCGTTCCGCAACTGCACCCTGTCTCGAACGTCGGCCTGCGCGGCCACGATGCGCCGGCCGAGTGCTTCGACCTCCTTGACTGTGGTAGCCAGATCGTCTGGGGTGGCGAGCGGGTAACGCACGCTGGCTATCTGCTCGCAGATGTCGACCGCGATGATGTCTGCCCCCTCGGCCGCCAACCGCACAGCATGGCTTCTTCCCTGACCGCGCGCTGCGCCGGTGATGAGAACGACCTTGCCGTCGAGTTTGCCCATGTCCTACTCCTGTTTCGCTCAGCTCGCGCACCATGGGGCGAGTCTGTACCCTCCGCCGCCGAGGCGAGGGTGCCGACCAATTGACCGAGATGCCGGGTCTTCGCTGCGCGGGTGACTGCCCGACAGCTGGTTTCGGGGGTCAGTACCGTGGTCGGGCGAGCGGCGGGTCGCCAGGCGCCCGTCACCTATGCCCTGTCAGCGCCATATCGCCGTTACCGCAGGTGATGTGCTGTGATCCACAGCCTCTAGTCCCGGTCGGCCTTGTTGCTCTGGCCGCGTGGCCCAGCACCACGGTCCCCTCCTCGTTCGTCGGCAAGTCCACGCGCCACGGCCGCGAACTACTTCGAAAATCTTGTCCTTATACAAACGTACGGCAGATGCTGTATGCGTGTAAAGTCCAGCCTGCGGTGCGCCCTCGGATCGATGGGCTTGAAGCGCCCGAGTTGGCGCTCGCTCTGCGTATCGATCGGTGAACGCAGCGTATATCTGTTACCTCATCCATAACCCCGAGGCGCGATGTATCCCGTGGTGATCTGGTCACGTTCCGGTGCACACGGTATCCCGCCGCTCAGATCGCGAGAAGTTGCTGCAAAAAGCTTTGGCAGAGGCTGACACTCCACGCCATACGGGTGTATAAAAGAAGTCCTGACGGCACGTTGGGAGTCTCGCTCCTCAGGTGACTGATCGCGACTCATCTCCCTCCGCCCTAGGGAAGTAGCTCGTCGATCGAACTGAGTGCCTGTCCTGAATCTTGATGTTCTTAGCTCTCGGTCGCCTTTCTGGGGGTCCAGCGTGAGGCAGGGGCACGACGAGCGAGGCGGCGGACCATGGTGCGGATCATGGCCCAGTAGACGAAGGTGGCGGAGCTGGCCGGGTCACGTTCGTAGTCGCGGGCGAGACGACGGTGGCCGGTGATCCACGCCAGGGTGCGTTCCACGACCCAGCGTTTCGGGAGCGGCTGGAAGCCTTTCTGGCCTTCTTTCTTCCGGACGATCT